>JBFGAO010000254.1:0-2440 GCA_041568095.1 Steroidobacteraceae bacterium
CGACCCGGCTTATGACCATGCGCGCTTCCGGCCCTGGCGGCTGATGGCGCTCGCGTTCAAGGCGCTGCGCGCGCTGCGGCCCGACTATCCGCTGTGGCGAGACTTCCCCTACGAGTACGAGACCGGGCGCCTCGCGATCGACCTGATCAACGGCGGGACGGCGCTGCGCGAATGGGTGGACGACGCGGACGCTACGCCGGCCGACCTCGAGCGGCTGGCCGCAAGCGACGAGCGCGCCTGGTCTGCCGAACGGGAGGGACGGCCGGGCCGCGGCTGAGCAGGCTCTGACGATGGCCGAACCGATCATTCGCCTCGCGGCCCTTACGAAGCGCTACGGCGCGGCCCGGGATCCGGTGCTGGATGGCATCGACGTCGTGATCGAGCGCGGCCAGTTCGTCGTGCTGCTCGGCCGCTCCGGTTCCGGAAAATCCACGCTGCTGAACCTGATCGGCGCGATCGACGTGCCGACTTCCGGCGAGGTCCGGATCGACGGCGTCGCGCTGTCGTCGCTGGACGAGGCTGGCCGGGCGCTGCTGCGCCGGCACAAGCTCGGCTTCGTGTTCCAGTTCTTCAACCTGATCCCGACACTGACCGTCGCCGAGAACCTGCTGCTGCCGCTGGAGCTGAACGGCGTGACCGGCCAGGCCGCGACCAAGAAAGTTGAAGGCATGCTCGACGAGATCGGCCTCGCCGGATTCGGCGAGCGCTTTCCCGAGGAACTGTCCGGCGGCGAGCAGCAGCGCGTCGCGATCGCGCGCGCGCTGATCCACGAGCCCGAGATCGTGCTGGCCGACGAGCCCACCGGCAACCTCGACCTGGACACCGCGGAGATGGTCGTCGCGCTGCTCGACCGGCTGTGCCGCGAGGGCGGCCGGACGCTGGTGATGGCGACGCACAGCCGCGAGGTGATTGGCCTCGCCGACCGCGTACTGACGATCCGTGCCGGCCGGCTCATCGAGGAGCCGCGGTGAGCGGGCTGGTCGCGCTGGCAGGCTGGCGCTTCCTGCGGCGCCACCCCGGCCAGCTGGTCCTCGCCATCGCCGGCATTGCACTGGGCGTCGCCGTCGTGGTCGGCGTGGACATCGCCAACGACAGCGCGCGGCGCGCCTTCGAGCTTTCCTCGCAGCTGGTCAGCGGCCGCGCAACGCACCAGCTGGTCGGCGTCGGCGGCGCGCTGCCCGACGAGGCCTATGTCCGGCTGCGGCGCGAGCTCGGGATTCACCGCGCCGCGCCAGTCATCGAGGCGCCGGTGCGGCTGCCGGCGCTGCCGGAACAGGCCCTGACGCTGCTGGGCATGGATCCGCTGTCCGAAACGCCGATCCGCGACGAGCTGGCCCCCGCAGCGACGCGCCTGGACCTCGCGCGGCTGCTGACCGTTCCGGGCACGATCGTGCTGCCGCGCCCGCTGGCGCAGGTCCTCGACGCCGATCTCGGCAGCCGCCTCGTCCTTGTCGCGGGCGGTCGCGAGCACGCGGTCGAGGTGGCCGGTATCGTCGACGTCGACCCGGCGCGGGCCGAGGTCGCCGGCCGTTACCTGTTCGCCGACGTCGCGACCGCCCAGGAGCTGACCGGCATGCTCGGCCGGATCACGCGCATCGACCTCGTGCTCGACGACGCGGAAGCCGCCCGGGTCGAGGCCGCCGCGCTGCCGGGCGCGCTGCTGGTGACCGCGGAGTCGCAGAGCGCTGCCGTCGTCGGGATGACGCGCGCGTTCCGGAACAACCTGACGGCCCTGTCGCTGCTGGCGCTGGTCGTCGGCGGCTTCCTGATCTACGCGACGCTGTCCTTCCTCGCGCTGCGCCGCCGGCAGACGACGGGCACGGCGCGGGCGCTGGGCGTCCCGCGGCGGCAGCTGTTCGGCGTGCTGCTGGCCGAGGCGATGATCCTGGGCGCCGCCGGCACCGTGCTGGGCCTGCTGCTCGGTCATGTGCTGGGCGCCGGGCTCACCGGTCTCGTGCTGCGCACCATCGAAGATCTCTACTACGCGAGCGTTGCCGCGGTACGTCCCGGCGCGTGGATCTACGCGAAGGGCGCAGCGCTTGGCCTCGGCGCGACGCTGATCGCTGCTGTCGCGCCGGCGCTTGCCGCGGCGCGCACGCCGCCACGCGCCTTGCAGAGCCGCGCCGAGCTGGAGCGCGGCACGCGCCGGCTGTTGCCGCGGCTGCTGTTCGCCGGCGCCGGCGCCGCCGCGATCGCCGCCGTGCTGCTGCGACTCGACACCACCAGCCTCGTCGTCGCCTTCGCCGGCCTGTTCGCGGTGGTCGCGGCCGCAGCGCTCGCGATGCCCGCCGCGGCGGCCATGCTGTTGCGCGCGCTGCAGGCGCCGGCGCAGTGGCTCGCCGGCCTGCCGGGACGGCTCGCTGCTCGCAGCGCGGAGGCCTCGCTGAGCCGCACCGGCGTCGCGGTCACGGCGCTGGCAGTCGCCGTCGCGACCGTGATC
>JBFGAO010000255.1:0-2401 GCA_041568095.1 Steroidobacteraceae bacterium
CGTATCGAGATTGTGGTTGTAATAGTCGAGTCCGCAGCTTTTCAGTTCCGCAGCCTGCTCGTCGTCCAGCATGCCGAGCGTCGCGCAGGTCTCGAGCCCGAGCGCGCGCACGCCGCTGACCATCTTCGCGACGACCTCGAGGTCGCGGTCCTTCGGGCTGCGCCAGGCCGCGCCCATGCAGAAGCGCGTCGCGCCGGCGGCCTTCGCGGCGCGGGCCCGCGCGAGCACGTCGTCGACCTGCATCAGCGCCTCGCGCTCCAGGCCGGTGTCGTAGCGCACGCTCTGCGGGCAGTAGGCGCAGTCCTCGGGGCAGGCGCCGGTCTTGACCGACAGCAGCGTCGAGACCTGCACCGCGTTCGGGTCGAAGTGCCGGCGGTGGACCGACTGCGCGTGGTGCATCAGGTCCGCGAAGGGCAGCGCGTAGAGCGCGCGCGCCTCGTCCAGGGTCCAGTCGCTGCGCAGCTCGCCGAGCCGCGAGACGTCCAGGCTCATTGCGTAAGTCCCCGTTCCGGTTAGAAAAACGTCCCGCCCGCGGCCCGCGGGTGGGGCAGCCTCGGGCGGTGCGCGAGTATTCGGGGGGCCGTCGTCACTGTCAACCTGGGGCGCTGCGCCAGGTTGACGACTGGCTCGCCACGGAGCTGCAGCGGCTGTTCCCGCCGACCTGCCTGCTGTGCCTGGACCCGGGCCAGCCGCCGGCGCTGGATCTCTGCTCCGCCTGCGAGGCCGACCTGCCGGCCAACCTGCCGGCCTGCCCGCGCTGTGCTGCGACGCTGGCCGCGGAGGCCGCCGCCTGCCGCTGCGGCGGTGCCAGGCGCTGGGCCGTCGATGCGGTGCTGGCGCCCTGGCGCTATGCCTTCCCGGTTGATGCGCTGGTGCGCAGGCTCAAGTTCGCCGGCCAGCTCGGCGTCGCGCGCATCCTCGGCACGCTGCTCGGTCGCGCCGTCGCCGCGCGCGGCACGGCGACTGTCGATGCGCTGGTCCCGGTGCCACTGCATGCGTCGCGGCAATGGCGGCGCGGCTACAACCAGTCCCGGGAGATTGCCTCGTTCGTGGCGGCGGTGTCCGGCCTGCCGCTGCTGGACGGCGTGCTGCACCGTGCCCGCGCGACCGTCGAGCAGACCGGCCTCGATGCCGCGGCCCGCCGCCGCAACCTGCGCGGCGCCTTCACGGTCGCCGGACCGCTGCCGGCCCGGGTCGCGATCATCGACGACGTGCTTACGACCGGCGCGACCGCCGGCTCGCTGGCGGCAGCGCTGAAGCGCGCCGGCTGCCGGCGCGTCGAGGCCTGGGTGGTCGCGCGGGCCTGAGGGCTCAGGCGCCGCGGTACAGGTAGTCGAGCGCGAGGCCGACGAACACGGCCAGGCCGAAGTAATGGTTGCTGTTGAAGGCCTGGAAGCAGCGCGCAGGCTCGCGCCGGCGGATCAGGAGCTGCTGCCAGGCGAAGATCAGGGCACCGGCGGCGAGCCCGGACCTGTACCAGGAGCCGAGGCCGCTCTCGCTGCCGGCCAGCCACAGCGCGAGCAGCGTCATCGCCTGCATGACGCCGATCAGCGCGCGGTCCAGGTCGCCGAACAGGATCGCCGTGGACTTGACGCCGATGCGCTCGTCGTCGCGCCGGTCGACCATCGCATACATCGTGTCGTAGACGGCCGCCCACAGCACGACGGCGGCCAGCAGCAGCCAGGCGACGCGCGGCACGGCGCCGGTCAGCGCCGCGAAGGCCATCGGGATCGACCAGCCGAAGGCGACGCCCAGGTAGAACTGCGGCAGGTGCACGTAGCGCTTGAGCCAGGGATAGGTGACGGCCAGCAGGCCGCCGCCGACCGCGTAGAGCTGCGCGTGCCGCGGCAGCTGCAGCGCGAGCCCGCAGGCGACGAGCCCCAGCACCAGGAACAGGCCCAGCGCCTCGGCCGGCGCGACGCGCCGCGCCGCGAGCGGGCGGTCGCGCGTGCGTTCGACCTGCGGGTCGATGTCGCGGTCGGCATAGTCGTTGATCACGCAGCCCGCCGAGCGCATCACGACGACGCCGGCGACGAACACCAGCAGCACCATCGGGTCGGGGCGACCGGTGCCGGCGATCCACAGTCCCCACAGCGCGGGCCACAGCAGCAGCCAGATGCCTATCGGCCGGTCGAGGCGCATCAGCAGCGCGTACTCGCGCAGCGTGCGGCCGATCGCGAGCCCGGCATCGCGTGCAGGGCGCGGCCGCCAGGTCGGCTTGTAGGCCGGGTCCGGCCGCGGCCGGCGCGGCGGCAGCGGGCGCAGCTGGGCGGTCATCCGGACACCCCGGGCAGGAACACCTCCGGTACCAGCAACCGGTCGCCGTCGAGGTCGAACCAGGAGCGGCGCGCCCACAGCGCCGCGGGCGCCGGGCCGGCTCCGCGCCAGGCGCGCGCGAACA
>JBFGAO010000256.1:0-2397 GCA_041568095.1 Steroidobacteraceae bacterium
CGCCTCGTCCATGCGCTGGCGCAGCAGGCCGGTCGTGTCGCGGACCAGCAGCGCGTCCCAGCGGCTGCCCCAGACGACCTTGATCACGTTCCAGCCGGCGCCGAGGAAGGCGGCCTCGAGCTCCTGGATGATCTTGCCGTTGCCGCGCACCGGCCCGTCGAGCCTCTGCAGGTTGCAGTTGACGACGAAGACCAAGTTGTCGAGCTTCTCGCGCACCGGCATCGTCAGCGCGCCCATCGACTCCGGCTCGTCGGTCTCGCCGTCGCCGAGGAAGCACCAGATCTTCTGGTCGGAGGGCTCGACGAGCCCGCGGTGCTCGAGGTAGCGGACGAAGCGGGCCTGCATGATCGCCTGCAGCGGCCCGAGTCCCATCGACACCGTCGGGAACTGCCAGAAGTCCGGCATCAGCCACGGGTGCGGATAGGAAGGCAGGCCGTTGCCGGCGACTTCCTGCCGGAAGTTCCGGAGCTGGTCCTCCGTCAGCCGCCCTTCGAGGTAGGCACGGCCATAGATGCCCGGGCTCGAGTGGCCCTGGATGAAGACCATGTCGCCGCGGTGCTGCTCGCTCGGCGCGCGCCAGAAGTGGTTGAAGCCGACCTCGTACAGCGTCGCCGATGACGCGTAGGTCGCGATGTGGCCGCCATACTCCGAGCTGACGCGGTTCGCGTGCACGACCATCGCCATCGCGTTCCAGCGGATGAAGGCCTCGATGCGGCGCTCGAGCGCGCGGTCGCCCGGGTAGGGCTTCTCGCGCGACACCGGGATCGTGTTCAGGTAAGCGGTGTTCGCCTTGAACGGCAGGTAGGCGCCGGATCGGCGCGCATGGTCGATCAGCCGGTCGAGCAGGAAGTGTGCACGCTCCGGCCCGTGCACCTTGAGCACGGAGTCGATCGACTCGAGCCATTCCTGGGTTTCAAGCGGATCGACGTCGTCCGGCGCCCCATGGGCCATCGGCTGATCTCCCGAAACGGTCGAGCGGTGCGGCGGAAGCCGCGTGATCTGGACCGCTGCAATTGCTACGATGCGGGGCCCGCGCGACCGAGGTCTTCTGGTCCAGTACGGCCGTCCGGCCGGCTGAGTATGATCCTCGTTACGGTGCCCACGGGTCAAGGACGCGGCCAGCTCTCCAAACGATGAAATCACTGACGATCACGCGACCCGACGACTGGCACCTGCACCTGCGCGACGGCGACGTCCTCGCTTCCGTCGTCGCATTCAGCGCCCGCCGCTTCGGCCGCGCCGTCGTGATGCCGAACCTGAAGCCACCGGTGACGACCGTCGCGCTCGCCGCCGCCTACCGCGAGCGGATCCTCACCTCGCGCCCGCCAGGCTCGTCCTTCGAGCCGCTGATGACGCTGTACCTGACCGACGAGACCGACCCCGCCGAGATCGACCGGGCCCGCGACAGCGGCATCGTCTGCGGCATCAAGTACTACCCGGCCGGCGCGACGACCAACTCTGCCTCGGGCGTCACCGACATCCGGCGCTGCCAGGCGGTGCTGGAGCGGATGCAGGAGCTCGGCGTCGTGCTGCAGCTGCACGGCGAGGCGACCGGCCCCGACGTCGACCCCTTCGACCGTGAGGCCGTGTTCATCGAGCGCGTGCTGGAGCCGCTGCTGCGCCGTCTGCCGCGGTTGCGCATCGTATTCGAGCACGCGACGACCCGCGCTGCGGTCGAGTTCGTCACGGCGCAGCCGGCCCACGTCGCCGCGACGCTGACGCCGCAGCACCTGCTGCTGAACCGCGGCGCGATGTTCGACGGCGGCCTGCGGCCCCACCTGTATTGCCTGCCGGTGCTGAAGCGCGAACGCGACCGGGAGGCGCTGCTGGCCGCGGCGACCTCGGGGAGCCCGAAATTCTTCCTCGGCACCGACAGCGCGCCACATGCGCGCGGCGCGAAGGAGTCGGCCTGCGGCTGCGCCGGCGTGTTCTCCGCGCACGCCGGCATCGAGCTCTACGCCGAGGCCTTCGAGCAGGCCGGCGCGCTGCACCGGCTCGAGGGCTTCGCGAGCCTGCACGGCGCGGACTTCTACGGGCTGCCGCGCAACGGCGACCGGATCACGCTGGTCCGCGAGGACTGGCAGGTGCCGGACAGCTACCCGTATGCCGGCAGCGAACTGGTGCCGATGCGTGCCGGCGGCAGCATCGCCTGGCGGCTCGACGAGCGGCGCACGACGTGAACGCGCCCGGCGCAGCGGAGTCGCCGATCCGCAACCGCTTCCGCGGCTTCCTGCCGGTCGTCGTCGACGTCGAGACCGGCGGCTTCAATGCGGCGACCGATGCGTTGCTCGAGATCGCCGCGGTGATGCTGCGCATGGACGCCGACGGGCGGCTGCTGCGCGGCCCGACGATCCGCCAGCACGTCCGGCCCTTCGACGGCGCACGGATGGACCCGGC
>JBFGAO010000257.1:0-2387 GCA_041568095.1 Steroidobacteraceae bacterium
ACGGCCCGCTTCTGGGAGGATCTCGCGCGCACCGCGCTGTTCCTGCTGTGGGTCGGGCTCGGCACGGCTGCCGCGCTGTGCGCCGCGCGCCGCCCGCTGTCGCAGCTCGAGCTGTGGCGCGGTTCGGCGCTGGCGCTCGCGCTGATGCTCGGGGTCACGGCGCTGGTGTCCGAGGCGGCCTGGTGGCTGGCCGCGTCGGCCAACCGGGTGCTGGGCGTCGACACCGCGAGGCTGGGCGCCGACCACGGCGCCTTCCTGCTGCGCAACCTGCTGGTCGGCGCGATCGCCGGCGGGCTCGCGCTGCGCTACTTCTACGTGCTGCACCAGTGGCGCAGCAACGTCGAGGCGGAGGCGCTGAGCCGCGTGCGCGCGCTGCAGGCGCGGATCCGGCCGCACTTCCTGTTCAACAGCATGAACACGATCGCAGCGCTGACGCGCAGCGACCCGCGCGTCGCCGAGCAGGCCATCGCCGACCTGTCGGACCTGTTCCGCGCATCGCTGCGCGAGCACCGCGACCGCATACCGCTCGCCAGCGAGATCGAGATCGCGCGGGCCTACGAGCGGGTCGAACGGCTGCGCCTCGGCGACCGGCTGCAGGTGGACTGGGAGCTCGGCGACCTGCCGCTGCAGGCGGAGGTGCCGGCGCTGATCCTGCAGCCGCTGCTCGAGAACGCCGTCTACCACGGCATCGAGCCGCTGCCGGGCGGCGGCAGGATCCGCGTCGCCGGGCGGCGCGACGGCCGCCGCGCGGTGCTGACGATCGAGAACCCGGTGCGGCCGAAGCTGGTCGGCCGCCGCCCCGGCCACCAGATCGGGCTCGACAGCGTGCGGCAGCGGCTGGACCTGATGTTCCACGGCGAGGCCGAGGTCGCGGTCGTCGCGACGCCGGAGAGCTTCGCCGTGACGCTGCGCTTCCCCGCCGACGGGCCGGCGCGATGAAGCTGCGCGTGCTGGTCGTCGACGACGAACCGCTGGCCTGCGCGCGCCTCGTCGAGCTGGTCTCCGAGCTCGACGGCGTCGAGCTGGCCGGCCAGGCCTCGTCCGGCGAGGACGCGCTGCGGCAGGCGGCGACGCTGCGCCCCGAGGTGGTCCTGCTCGACGTCCGGATGCCCGGCATGGATGGCCTCGAGACGGCGCGTCACATCGCACGCCTGCCGGAGCCGCCGGCGGTGATCTTCACGACTGCCTACGACGAGCATGCGCTGGCCGCCTTCGAGGTCCAGGCGGCCGGCTACCTGCTGAAGCCGGTGCGCGCCGAGCGGCTGCGCGAGGCGCTGGAGCGCGCGCGGCGCCCGACCCGGGCCCAGCTCGCGCACATCGCCGACGCGGGCGGCAGGCGCACGCGCATCGCGGTCCGGGTGCGCGACGAGCTGCGGCTGATCCCGGTCGACGACATCAGCTGCTTCATCGCCGACCAGAAGTACACGACGCTGCGCCACCGCGGCGGCGAGGAACTGATCGAGGAATCGCTGAAGTCGCTCGAGGACGAGTTCGCGCCGGACTTCATCCGCGTGCACCGCAACGCGCTGGTCGCGTTCGCTCACGTCGAGGGACTCGAGCGCGACGCGGCCGGCCGGCACCAGCTGAAGCTGCAGGACGGAAGCCGGCTGGCGGTCAGCCGCCGCCTCGCAACCGAAGTCCAGAAGCGGCTACGCGGCGGCTGACCCGCGCCGGAGGCCGCGCCAGCTGCGCAGCGTGAACGCGCCGGTGCCGGCCAGGAACAGCAGCACCGCGAGCAGCCCGCCGACGACCGGCAGCCTGCGCAGCAGCGCCAGCGCGACCAGCGCCAGCAGCAGGAACAGGATCCGCCAGCCCACCGACTGCAGCCTGCCGGCGTCCATGCGCTCGAGCACCGTGTCCCCGATGAACAGCGCCGCGGTCAGGTAGCCGAGCATCAGCAGCACGACATAGCCGCAGATCACGACGAGCCCGACCGGGATGCCGATGATCGTGACCATCATCAGCCCGGCCGCGACCGGCACGCCGATCACCATCGCGAACCCCAGCCCGGCACTCTGCAGCGGCTCGCGCCGCACCGTTTCAGCCGCCTCGCGCGTGAATGCGGGCATCCCGGCGACGAGCAGCGCGCCGAGCAGCAGCACGCCGAGGAACAGCACGACGCGCCCGATGCGCAGCACGCCGCGGCCGACGTCCTCGGCCCATTCGCTGCGGAAGCGCCCGCGGCGCTCGATGCCGCCCTCGATCCGCGCGCGGGGATCGATGTCGGCCTCGTGGCGGCTGCGGTAGCGGAGCTTGCCCGCGATGCGCGCGTCCGGGCCGATGCGGATCCTCTCGCCGGTGGCGCGCACGTCGCCGCCGACCTCTCCGTTGACGATGATGCGTTCGCCGAAGGCCACCAGGCTGCGTGCGATGCGGCCGTCGACCTC
>JBFGAO010000258.1:0-2373 GCA_041568095.1 Steroidobacteraceae bacterium
CATGCAGCGCCTGCCGATCGGCCTGCCGGAGCAGCTCCTGATCTTCCTGGCCTTCTTCGCGGCCTTCGCCGTGAAGATCCCGATGTGGCCGGTGCACACCTGGTTGCCGGACGCGCACGTCGAGGCGCCGACCGGCGGCTCGGTCGTGCTGGCGGCCATCATGCTGAAGATGGGCGGCTACGGCTTCCTGCGCTTCAGCCTGCCGATCACGCCGGACGCCAGCCGCGAGCTGGACTGGCTGGTCATCGCGCTGTCGCTCATTGCCATCGCCTACATCGGCTTCGTCGCACTCGTGCAGACCGACATGAAGAAGCTGATCGCGTACTCGTCGATCGCGCACATGGGCTTCGTCACGCTCGGCTCGTTCATCGCCTTCGACATCGCCGCCAACACGGGCAGCTACGCGGGCAGCGCGATGGGCCTGGACGGCGCGATGGTGCAGATGATCTCGCACGGGCTGGTCTCGGGCGCGCTGTTCCTGTGCGTCGGCGTGCTGTACGACCGGCTGCACACGCGCGAGATCCGCGCCTACGGCGGCGTCGTGAACACGATGCCGGTGTTCGCCTTCCTGATGGTGTTCTTTGCGATGGCCAATGCCGGCCTGCCGGGGACTTCCGGCTTCGTCGGCGAGTTCCTCGTGATCATCGCGAGCTTCAAGGCCAACCTGTGGTACGCGATCATCGCCGCGCTGACGCTGATCCTGGGCGCCGCCTACACGCTGTGGCTGGTCAAGCGCGTGGTCTGGGGCGAGGTCGGCAACGACGCGGTCGCGTCGCTGAAGGACGTCAATGCGCGCGAGTTCATCGTGCTGGGCGTGCTCGCGGCGGCGGTGCTGCTGCTCGGCGTCTGGCCCGCGCCGCTGCTGGACGTGATGCGCCCGACCCTGGAGCTGCTGGTGCAGCAGCTCGCGGTCAGCAAGCTCTGAGGCCCGACTGATGCAGGACCCGACCCCCGTGCTGACCCTCGCCGAGATCACGCCGGCCGCCGGCGAGATCACGCTGGCCGCGGCGGCCTGCGCGATCCTGCTGATCGACGTGTTCCTGCCCGACCGGCACCGGAACTGGAGCTTCGTGCTGGCGATGCTGGCACTGGCATCCGCGAGCTGGGTCACGTCGATGGTCGCCGTGCCGGAGCGGGTCGTGACGCTGTCCGGCCACTACGTGGCGGACCCGCTGGCGACGCTGCTGAAACTGTTCACCTACGCGACCGCGGCAGTCGTGCTGCTGTACTCGCGCGACTACATGGCCAAGCGCGGGCTGATCCGCGGCGAGTACTTCGTGCTCGCGCTGTTCGCGGTCATGGGCATCCAGGTGATCGTGTCCGCGCACAGCCTGTTGAGCCTGTACATGGGCATCGAGATCCTGTCGCTGTCGCTGTACGCGATGGTCGCCTTCGACCGCGACTCGTCGATTTGCGCCGAGTCGGCCATGAAGTACTTCGTGCTGGGCGCGATCGCCTCCGGCACGCTGCTGTACGGCATCTCGATCCTGTACGGCATCACCGGCACCTTCGACCTGGGCCGGCTGGCGCAGGCGGTGGAGGGTGGCGGCACGTCTCAGATCGGCCTGCTGCTGGGCCTGTCCTTCGTCGTCGTCGGCGTCGCGTTCAAGTTCGGCGCGGTCCCGTTCCACATGTGGCTGCCCGACGTCTACCATGGCGCGCCGACCGCGGTGACGCTGTTCGTCGGTTCGGCGCCGAAGATTGCGTCGTTCGCACTGGCGATCCGCGTGCTGGCCGAGGGCCTCGGGGGCGCCGTCGACGCCTGGCAGGACATGCTGGTCGTGCTGGCCGTGCTGTCCATGGCGATCGGCAACGTCGTCGCGATCGCGCAGACCAACATCAAGCGCATGCTTGCGTATTCGACGATCTCGCACGTCGGAGTCATCCTGCTGGGCGTGCTGGCCGGCACCGCCGAGGGCTACCAGGCCGCGCTGTTCTACACGCTGACCTACGTGATCATGGCGACCGGCGCCTTCGGCGTCGTGCTGCTGCTGTCGCGCAAGGGCTTCGAGGCAGACCTGCTTGACGACTACAAGGGCCTCAACAAGCGCAGCCCCTGGTTCGCGTTCGTGATGCTGCTCTTGATGTTCGGCATGGCCGGCGTGCCGCCGATCGTCGGCTTCTGGGCCAAGGTGCAGGTGATCATGGCCGTGCTCGACGTCGGCATGGCCTGGCTCGCCGCGCTCGCGGTGCTGCTCTCGGTGATCGGCGCCTACTACTACCTGCGCATCGTCAAATTGATGTACTTCGATCCGCCCGCCGGCGAGGAGCCGATCGAGGCGGGCGGCGCGTTCCGGCTGGTGCTGAGCCTGAATGGCTTGCTGGTGCTCATTCTGGGCCTGTTGCCCGGCGCGGTACTGGCCGTCTGCGCCG
>JBFGAO010000259.1:0-2358 GCA_041568095.1 Steroidobacteraceae bacterium
CGCCCGCCGCGCAATTGACGCGCATCTGGCTGCATGCTGTCATCCGGCCGTCTTGCAGCGCAGCATGACATGATGCACGAGCGATCGGCGCCTGCGAAGGCGACCCAACGCAGCGACAGGAGTCCCAGATGCGCATCTACTCCCGCAAGCACGTCCGGCGCCAGGCCCTGGCCGGTGCCCGCATCGCGGTGATCGGCTACGGCAGCCAGGGGCGCGCACAGGCGCTGAACCTGCGCGACAGCGGCCACGACGTACGGATCGGCGTGCGGCGCGGCAAGAGCTGGAATCTGGCGCGGCGCGACCGCTTCAGGGTCACGTCGCCGCAGCAAGCGGTCGGCGACGCGGACGTCGTCGCACTGCTGACTCCGGACGTGCCGATGCCCGCGATCTACGGGCGCCTCGCCGGCCAGCTGCGCGAGGGCGCGATGCTGGTGTTCGCACACGGCTTCAATGTGCACTACCGGCAGGTCAAGCCGCGCGCTGACCTCGATGTCGTGCTGGTCGCGCCCAAGGGCGTCGGCGACCTCGTGCGCCGCCAGTACGTGGAGGGCCGCGGCGTGCCCTGCCTGCTCGCCGTCGGGCAGGACGCGACCGGACAGGCCAGGCACCGCGGCCTTGCCTACGCCGACGGCATCGGCGGCACGCGCGGCGGCGTGCTCGAGACGAGCTTCGCCGAGGAAACCGAGACTGACCTGTTCGGCGAGCAGGTCGTGCTGTGCGGCGGCGTCACCGAGCTGGTGACGAAGGGCTTCGAGACGCTGGTCGAGGCCGGCTACCAGCCCGAGGTCGCCTACTACGAATGCCTGCACGAGCTGAAGCTGATCGTCGACCTGCTGCACGAAGGCGGGCTGGCGAAGATGCACCGCTTCATCTCGGCGACGGCGCAGTACGGCGACCTGACGCGCGGACCGCGGGTCGTGGACCGCCGTATCAAGCGGGAGATGAAGGCGATCCTCGACGAGATCCGCGACGGGCGCTTCGCGCGCCAGTGGATCGGCGAGAACCGGCGCGGCCGGCCGAGATACCGGCGGCTGCTGCAGCAGGACCTGGCGCACCCGATCGAGCGGGTCGGCCGCCGGCTGCGCAAGCGCATGCCGTGGCTGGAGCAGGGCGCATAATGATGTGCGACGGTTGCCGGCCGTCGCCCCGCACCGAGGTGCGTCCGTGAAGCTCGAGGAACTGCCGGACCTGGACTGGGACAAGGGCGACGGGTTGCTGCCGGTCGCCGTGCAGCACGTGCAGACCGGCGCCCTGCTGAAGCTCGGCTACATGAACCGGCAGGCGCTGCGCCAGACGCTGGCCAGCGGCCGCGTCACTTTCTTCAGCCGCAACCGGGCAGAGTTGTGGACCGAGGGCGAAGCCTCCGGTCATTTCCTCGAGGCCGTCGCCGTCAGCGCCGACTGCGACAACGACACGATCCTGGTGCAGGCGCTGCCGGCAGGGCCCGTCTGCCACCTCGGCACGGCGACCTGCTTCCCGCACGCCGCGCCGCTCGAGTCGGATCGCTATGCTTTCCTCGGTCAGCTCGAACGCGTGATCGCCGAGCGGATCGCGGCGCAGCCGGAGGGCAGCTACACGGCACGGCTGCATGCCCACGGCCCGCAGCGCCTCGCGCAGCGGCTCGGCCAGGAGGGAGTGGAGCTGGCCCTCGCCGCTGCCGGCGACGACGATGCGCTGGTGCTGGCCGAGGCCGCCGACCTGCTCTACCACCTGACGCTGATGCTGAAGCTGCGCGGGATGTCGCTGGCCGCCGTGATGGAAGAACTCGAGTTGCGGCACGCCGAGCGCACCGCGACGGAACCCGCCGCCGCGGACTAGATCACCAGTTCCTCGGCCGGTGGCCTGAGGTTGTAGCGCGAGGCCATCGCGTAGCCGTAGGCCCCGGCGTTGGCGACCAGCAGCACGTCACCCTCGCGCGTCGCGGGCAGCAGCCGGTCGTGGCCCAGCACGTCGCCGCTCTCGCAGATCGGCCCGACGACGGTGTACAGCTGCTCCGCCGGCTCGTCAGCGCGGCTCAGGTTCACGATCTCGTGGTAGGCCCCGTACAGCGCCGGGCGGATCAGCGAGTTCATGCCCGTGGCGACGCCGGCGTACTGCACGACGCCCTTGCCCTTCAGCTGCGTCACGCGCGCGAGCAGCACGCCGGCCGCGGCGACAACGTAGCGGCCCGGCTCCAGCCACAGCTCGCAGGCGGGATGCGCGCGGCGGAATTCCATGAGTGCGGCATCGAGCGCGGACAGGTCCAGCGGCGGCCGCCCCGGACGGTCCGGCACGCCGAGCCCGCCGCCGATGTTCAGCGTGCGCACCTCCGGGAAACCCGCCGCAGCCTCGGCGAGCCGGCCCGCCGTGTCGACCCAG
>JBFGAO010000260.1:0-2352 GCA_041568095.1 Steroidobacteraceae bacterium
TCGAGCAGCGCGAGCGCGAACTGCTGGTCGTCGAAGTCCGGCAGCTGTTCGTGGCGCACCTGCAGGAAGGCGTACATCGCGCCGCGCGGCGGCGTCAGCGCGAGGTAGCGGCTCCGCCCCACGCCGTCGATCACCGCCTGCCGCGAGCGGTGCAGCCGGCCGCCCGGCGCGACGAGTTCGCGGATGCTCTGCACGCCGCCGAGCGCTGTCTGCACCGCCCACTGGCCCGGCACGCTGCCACACAGACGCAGCGAGCTGAGCAGCTCGAGCCCCTGCAGGTAGGCCTGCGCGCGCTCGCGCGCGCCGGAGAACACGGCCCAGCCGACGCGGTAGCCGCAGGCGCGGTAGACCTTCGACAGCCCGGACAGCGTGCCGCACAGCACGTCGCCGGCGAGCGTCGCCATCGGCACGAACTCCGCGTCGTCGTAGGTCATCTGGTCGTAGATCTCGTCGGCGAACACGACCAGCCGGTGGCGCTCCGCCAGCGCCGCGATGCCGGCCAGCGTCTCGCGCGAGTAGACGGCACCGGTCGGGTTGTTCGGATTGATCACGACGACGGCGCGCGTGCGCCGCGACACCAGCCGCTCGATCTCGCCGGGGTCCGGTTCGTAGCCGCGCTCGGGGCGGCAGGGATAGTGCACGGCGCGACCGCCGTTGAGCGTCACCGCAGCCGTCCACAGCGGATAGTCCGGGCTCGGGACGAGCACCTCGTCGCCCGGCTCCAGCAGGGCGCGCAGCACCAGGTCGATCAGCTCGCTGACGCCATTGCCGAGGAACACGTCCTCGGCCGTGACGTCGAGCACGCCGCGGCTCTGTTGCTGCATCACGACGGCCTCGCGTGCCGGGAAGATGCCCTTCTGGTGGCAGTAGCCCTCGGCGAGCGCGAGGTTCTCGACGACGGCGAGCCGCATGGTCTCCGGCGTCCGGAAACCGAAGGCCCCGGGATTGCCGATGTTCAGCGACAGGATCTCGTAGCCCTGTCGCTGCAGTTCCTGCGCGCGGCGCGCAAGCCGGCCGCGGATCTCGTAGCGGACCTGGGTCAGCGCAGAACTGACCGGGATGTTCGTTCTCTGCATCGATCGCGTCCGGGGCTGCGGTGCGGCGAGGATAGCGCAGCGCCGTGCGGCACGCCGCGCCGCTCAGCCCGCGCCGGCAGCCAGCCCGCCTGGCCACTCCCCCGCCCGGAGGCAGGCTGCCTCCCGGCCCTGGTCGAGCGGCTGCAGCGGCGGACGCTCCGCCTGGCAGCGCGCCTCGGCCCAGCGGCAGCGCGGCGCGAAGGCGCAACCCGCGGCCGCGGCCAGCGCCGACCCGGGATCGCCGCCGGCAGGCGATCGCGGGCGGCGCCGCCCCGGCCGGAGCCCGGGCACGGCGTCGAGCAGCATCCGCGTGTAGGGGTGACGCGGCGCCGCGAGCAAGGCCTCGCGCGGGCCGCACTCGACGATCCGCCCGAGGTACATCACCGCGATCCGGTCGCAGAGCCGCGCGACGACCGCGAGGTTGTGGCTGATGAACAGCGTCGCGAGGCCGCGCTCGTCGCGGATGCGCGCCAGCAAGTTGACGATCTGCCCCTGCACCGACACGTCCAGCGCGCTGACCGGCTCGTCGCAGACCAGCAGCCGCGGCCCGACTGCCAGCGCGCGCGCGATCGCCACCCGCTGCAGCTGGCCGCCGCTGAACTGGTGCGGATAGCGCCCGGCATGCTCCGCCGCCAGCCCGACCTCGGCCAGCGCGGCGGCGACGCGGCGAGCGCGTTCCGCTTCGTCCCGGTCCGGGCACAGCGCGCGCAGCGGCTCGGCGACGGACTCGCCGACCGTCATGCGCGGATCGAGGCTCGCCTCCGGGTGCTGGAAGATCATCTGCAGCTCGCGGCGCAGCGGCCGCAGCCCGGCCGCGCCCAGCTGGTCGACGCGGCGCCCTTCCCACAGGATCTCGCCCGCCCCGAGCGGCCGCAGCCCGAGGATCGCGCGCGCCAGCGTGGACTTGCCGCAGCCCGACTCGCCGACCAGGCCCAGCGTCTCGCCCGCCCGCAGCGACAGGTTCACGCCCGCTACCGCGGTCACCTCGCCGACGCGACGCCAGCCCGACAGCAGCGGATAGCGCACCGTGGCATCGCGCAGCTCGAGCAGGGCGCTCATCGCGCCATCCCTTCCTGCAGCGGGTGATGGCAGGCGGCGAGGCCTGCACGCTGCGTCCGCAGCGGCGGGTCCTCGGCCTGGCAGCGCGCATCGGCGCGGCTGCAGCGCGGCGCGAACCGGCAGCCTGACGGCAGGCGCCCGGGCGCCGGCGGCACGCCGGGGATCGTGCGCATCGGCTCGCCCGGCGGGTCGCCGAGCTGCGGCACGGCCGCCAGCA
>JBFGAO010000261.1:0-2314 GCA_041568095.1 Steroidobacteraceae bacterium
CCGGAAATCGCGACGGGCTTGGAAAAGGTGCCGCGGCCCAGCTCGGTGATCGCGCGGTCCACCTGTCGCAGCGGGCGCAGCACGCCGATCGCGAAGATCAGCCCGAGCTCCAGCACGGCCGGCACCAGGGCCGCGGTCCACAGGATCAGACGGCGGCGCGTCGCCGCGGCGTCCGCCTCGAGTTCGCGCAACTGCGTCTCGACCCAGCCGTTGGCGCCGGTCGAAAGCGCGACGGCGGCCGCATTGAGTTGCTCCAGTTGCTGCGACAGGCGCCGCGAGCGGCCCGGCTGGCCGGTGGATTCCCCCTCCAGCAAGGCCAGCACGCCATGGTTCAGGCTGCGCAGATCCTCCAGCCGGCTGCGGCTGTCGGCGTCGATCTCGAGCTGGCCGATCAGCTCGAGATTGCGCGTGATGCTGCCGTGGCTGGTGCGCGAGGCCTGCAGCAGGCGCGGGTCGTCGAGCAGCAGGTACAAATGGGCGGCGCGCTCGTAGGCCGACAGGTAACGCGCCAGGGCCTGGGTCTGCCGCGTCAGTTCGACGCCCTGCCGGACCAGTTGCTCGCCTTCCTGGGCCAGCGCGCGGATCTCCCGTGCGCCCTGGAACACGGCGACACCGAGCGGCAGCGCGACGACCAGCAGGCCGACGGCCAGCAACATTGTCAGCGAGCGGGGGCGGGGAAGGCTCATCGCCCGGCCAGCGTCTTCTCCCAGGCCAGCGCGGAGGTGACGATGCCGGCGAGATCTTGGTGCTCGGGCCGCCAGCCCAGCGCCTTGCGGATCCGGTCTGCCCGGGCCACGAGGCAGCCGGGGTCGCCGGCCCGGCGCGGCTGCTCACGGACTGTGAGCGGCTTGCCGGCGGTCCGCTCTACCTCGGATAGAACCTCGCGAACACTGTAGCCGTGGCCATAGCCGCAATTCAGCGTCAGCGACTCGCCGCCGCTGCGCAGGTGATCCAGTGCCTTGAGGTGCGCCGCCGCGAGGTCCTCGACATGGATGTAGTCGCGCACGCCGCTGCCATCCGGCGTGTCGTAGTCGGTGCCGAAGATCGCGACATGGTCGCGCTTGCCTACGACGTGCTCGCAGGCGACCTTGATCAGGTGCGTCGCCTCCGGCGTCGACTGGCCGATGCGGCCCTCCGGGTCGGCACCGGCGACGTTGAAGTAACGCAATGCGACGTAGCGCAGGCCGTGGGCGGCCGCGACGTCGCGCAGCATCCACTCGCTCATCAATTTGGACCAGCCATAGGGGTTGATCGGCGCGGTCGGCGTGTCCTCGGACGCGTGGCCGCCTTCCGGGATACCGTAGACGGCGGCGGTGGACGAGAACACGAACTGGCCGACACCGGCATCCACGCAGCACTCGAGCAGCGTGCGCGTGTTCGCCGTGTTGTTGCGGTAGTACTTGAGCGGGTTCGCGACCGACTCCGGCACGACGATGTGCGCGGCGAAGTGCATGACGGTCTCGACGCCATGCTCGCGCAGCAGCCTTGAGACCAGGTCCGCATCGCCGGTGTCGCCGACGACCAGTTCGCCGTGCAGCACGGCGTCCTTGAAGCCGGTGGACAGGTTGTCCAGCGTGACGACCCGCTCGCCGCGTCCACCGAGCTGCCGGACCACGTGGCTGCCGATGTAGCCGGCGCCGCCGGTCACGAGGATGGTGCCCATTCGGTCTCCAAGTTATCGTGCCGGGATGATAGCAACTGCCGGGGCCGGCCCGTTTGCGACGCTGTCGCCAGATCTGATCGTCGATGCCGTCGAGGCCGCCGGCCTGCCCAGCGACGGGCGGATCCTGGCCCTCGGCAGCTACGAGAACCGCGGGTTCCAGGTCGGGATCGAGGACGCCGATCCGGTCGTCGTCAAGTTCTACCGGCCCGGGCGCTGGACCGACGAGGCGATCGCCGAGGAGCATGCCTTCGCGCGTGAACTGGCGGCGGCGGAGATCCCAGTCATCGCGCCGCTGGCGCAGGAAGCGGAGGGCGACGGGCCGCTCCAGTACGAGGGCTTCCGCTATGCGATCTACCCGCGCCGCGGCGGCCAGTGGCCGGAACTGGGCACGCCCGACGACCGGCAGTGGATCGGCCGCTTTCTCGGGCGCATCCACCTGATCGGTGGCACACGGCCCTTCGAGCATCGCCAGCGCCTGGCCGTCGCGTCGATGGGCCGCGAGTCCGTGGACTACCTGCTGGAGTCCGACCGGGTCGCAGACTACATCGTCCACCGTTACGAGCAGGTCACCGACGAGTTGCTGACGCTGGTCGGCGCGCGCTTCGAGGCGGTCGGTCCGCTGCGTTACCTGCGCATCCACGGCGACTGTCA
>JBFGAO010000262.1:0-2297 GCA_041568095.1 Steroidobacteraceae bacterium
AGCATCGCCGCTCTCCCGCGGCGGACCCGTCGATGCCCAGGACACGAACCGTCTTGGTCTGCTCGGCCTGTGGCGCCGACACGCCCCGCTGGCAAGGGCAATGCCCGAGCTGCGGCGACTGGAATACGCTGTCTTCATTCAGCAGGCCGCGGCCGGCGCCGGCGTCCGCAGTGGCCGGGCCGGCGCCGGTGGCCCGCCCGGTCGCCGAGGTCGAGGGAATCGAGGGCCAGCGGCTCGCCACCGGGATTAGCGAGCTCGACCGTGTGCTGGGCGGCGGCCTCGTGCCGGGTTCCGTGACGCTGATCGGCGGCGAGCCGGGCATCGGCAAGTCCACGCTGCTGCTGCAATCGGCGGCCGCGCTGTCGGCCTCGGTCCCGGTGCTGTACGCGACCGGGGAGGAGTCCGCACAGCAGGTCGCGATGCGGGCCCGGCGGCTGGGCGTCGGCGACGCCGCGCTGGCGCTGGTCGCCGAGACCGGCATCGAGGCGATCCTGGCGGCCTGCGCCGACGGCAGGATCCGGGCGCTGGTCGTGGACTCGGTCCAGACGATGTCGAGCGCGGAACTGGACGCCGCGCCCGGCGCGGTGACGCAGCTGCGCGAGTGCACGGCGCGGCTGGTGCGGCTGGCGAAGGAGACCGGCACCGCGGTGCTGCTGATCGGGCACGTGACCAAGGAGGGCACGATCGCGGGGCCGCGCGTGCTCGAGCACATGGTCGACACCGTGCTGTACTTCGAGTCGGACGCCGGCAGCCGCTATCGCGTGATCCGCGCGGTCAAGAACCGCTTCGGGGCCGCCAACGAGATCGGCGTGTTTGCGATGGAGGAGCGCGGTCTCGTCGAGGTGCGAAACCCGTCGGCGATCTTCCTGTCGCGGCACGGCG
Source organism: Steroidobacteraceae bacterium (assembly GCA_041568095.1). Lineage (GTDB taxonomy): Bacteria > Pseudomonadota > Gammaproteobacteria > Steroidobacterales > Steroidobacteraceae > SCUD01. The sequence continues at coordinate 883 of JBFGAO010000262.1, forward strand.
AGCCGGTGGCCGGCTCGGCCGTGACCGTCGCCCGCGAGGGCACGCGGCAGATGCTGATCGAGGTGCAGTCGCTGGTCGATGCCAGCCACGCGAGCAACCCGCGGCGGGTCGCCGTCGGGCTCGATGCGAACCGGGTCTCGATGCTGCTCGCCGTGCTGCACCGGCACGCCGGCATCGCGCTGCACGGTCACGACGTGTTCGTCAACGCGGTAGGCGGCGTCCGGCTGGCCGAGACCGCGGCCGACCTCGCGGTGCTCGCGGCTGCAGTGTCCAGCCTGAATTCGCGGGTGCTGCCGCGCGAGCTGGTCCTGTTCGGCGAGGTCGGGCTGACCGGCGAGGTTCGCCCGGTGCCCTACGGGGAGGAGCGGCTGCGCGAGGCCGCCAAGCACGGCTTCCGCCGCGCCATCGTCGCGGAGCCCAACCGCCCGCGCCAGCCGCTGCAGGGCATCGAGGTCGTCGGCGTGCGGCGCCTCGCCGAGGCGCTCGCCGCACTGGACTGACTCAGTCCCCGGCGGCAGCCGGAGGCGGCCAGATCCGGATGGTCCGTACCGCGTTGTCGGCGACCTGCAGCACCTCGATCGGGTGGCCGCCGATCTTCAGGCTGGTGCCGGTCTCGGGAATCGTCTCCAGGTACTCGGTGACCAGACCCCCGACGGTGCGGGGCCCGCCGGTCGGCAGCGACCAGCCCAGCGCCGCATTGACGGCGCGCAGCGTCGCCGCGCCCGCGACGACATAGCTGCCGTCCGGCTGCGCGACGATGCTCCGGTGCAGCACGGTCGGCGCGGTCGTGAACTCGCCGACGACCTCCTCGAGGATGTCCTCCAGCGTCACGAGGCCCAGCAGCTCGCCGTACTCGTCGACGACGAAGGCGATACGTCGCCGCAGCTGGCGGAAGCGCAGCAGCTGCGCGGCCAGCGTGGTTCCCTCCGGCGCGAACAGCGGCTCGCGCTGCAGCGCGATCTCTCGCAGCCGGTAGCGGTCGAGGCGCCCGGCCGCCAGCTCGTTGGCGACCCGCTTCATGTGCACGACGCCGAGCACGCGGTCCAGGTCGCCGTCGAACAGCGGCAGCCGCGTGTGCGGCGTGCGCCGCAGCAGCTCGAGATTCGACTCCCAGTCGTCGGAGACGTCGACGCCGACCACCTCGCTGCGCGGCACCATGACGTCCTCGACCGTGCGCCGCTCCAGCTCCAGCAGGGCCTGAACCATCCGCTGGCGGTCGGCCGGCTGCGTCGCGAGCGCGTCGGCGAGGTCCTCCGGGTATCCGGGGTCGCGGCCGTCATCCGGGCGCACCGGCGGCCGGCCGGGCGCGAACGGCGCCAGCACGCTGGCCGCGCTGCCGGCCAGCCGGGGATGGGCTGCGCCGTAGCGGCGCAGCCGGCCGCTGCCCTGCAGCAGCGCGAGCAGCGCTAGCCCGG
>JBFGAO010000263.1:0-2284 GCA_041568095.1 Steroidobacteraceae bacterium
GATCCTCGACGAGCTGGACCTGATGCGCGAGGCCGCCAATGCGTCGCAGCTCGCGCGCAACTTCGCCGGCTCGACGATGCTGCACGTGCCCGAGGTGCACTGGGACCTGTGCCGCCGCGAGGTCATGGTCATGGAGCGGATCCGCGGCGTGCCGATCTCCGACGTCGCGCGCCTGCGCGCGGCCGGCACCGACATCCAGAAGCTGGCCGAGAACGGCGTGACGATCTTCTTCACGCAGGTGTTCCGTCACAACTTCTTCCACGCCGACATGCACCCGGGCAACATCTTCGTCGACATCAGCGACCCGGCGAACCCGCGCTACGCCGCGGTCGACTTCGGCATCGTCGGCACGCTCGACCCGCGCGACCAGCTGTACCTGGCCGGCAACTTCCTCGCGTTCTTCGAGCGCGACTACCGCAAGGTCGCGGTGCTGCACATCGAGAGCGGCTGGGTGCCGGCAGGCACGCGCGTCGACGAGCTGGAGAGCGCCGTCCGCACCGTCTGCGAGCCGATCTTCCAGAAGCCGCTGAAGGACATCTCCTTCGGCCTCGTGCTGCTCAGGCTGTTCGAGGTCGCGCGGCGCTTCCGGATGCAGGTGCAGCCGCAGCTGATCCTGCTGCAGAAGACGCTGCTGAACATCGAGGGCCTCGGCCGGCAGCTGTACCCGGAACTGGACCTGTGGAAGACCGCGCAGCCGATCCTGCGCGAGTGGATGCGCGAGCGCGCCGGCCCGCGCTCGATCGCCGAGAGCGCACGCGAGCACTGGCCGGACGTCGCCGAGGCGCTGAAGGTGCTGCCGGTCATCGCGCGCCGCGCGGTTCGGCAGGCCTACGTCGAGAAGCTGGCGCTGCGCACCGAGTCCGCGTCGCTGGACGAACTGCGCCGCGAGCTGCGGGACAGCCGCCGGCATGGCAACCTCGCCGTCGCCGCCGCCGCGCTGTTCGTCGGCGGCGTGATCTGGATCGCGCTGGGCACCACGCCGGCCTGGCTGGGCTGGGCACTGGCTGGCGGGGGCGCGCTGCTGATGCTGCGGCGGCTGCGCGACTAGGCGCGCGGCGCGATCCAGGTCGCGAGCGCCGAGCCGCACAGCACGCCGTCGGCATCGAATACGGCCGTGCCGGCGTAGTGCTTGCGGCCCTCGTGGCCGGCAGACCACGCGGTCACGACGCAGGCCTCGCCCGGGCGGACGCAGCGCTCGATCCGCGCCGCGAACTGTGCGAGCAGCGCGGCCCGCTCGATCGCCGCGCTCGCGAAGGCGCCAGGGCAGTCGAGCGCCGCCCACATGAACTCCGGCCGCAGCCGGCCGTCCTCGCCGGCCAGCGACTCGTCGGGCTGCCAGGCCGCCGCGTGCAGGTCATAGCCCGCGACCGGCGCTGCGAAGACCCTGAGCCCGTCGCCGGGCCCGCGCTCCGGGCCGCAGACGAAGCAGCCCGGGTAGGGATGCTGCCTGAAACCCGCGTAGTCCCGTGCCGCGTGCTGCGCCTCCGAGAAGGACGGCGGCTCGGGAATCACGAGCTCGACCGCATGGGACCTGCCGGTTGCGACCAGCCTCTCGCCGTCGAGGACCTGCCACTCGCCGTCGCGCTCGGCGACCTGCAGCGGCCGCCCCAGCGGCGGCGGGATGCGCAGCCTGACCTCCAGCGGCAGGCCCGCGGCGCCGGCCAGCAGCCCGCAGACATAGCCGCCGTTGCCCGAACCCGGCGGCCCGCAGTAGCGCCGGTCGATCACGATCTCGCGCAGCGCGCTCACGGCGCGGCGCCCCCGGCCATGCTGCCGCAGTTCCAGCAGACAGCGAACTGCCCCTCGATGCGCTCGCCGCAGGCCGGGCAGTCCCAGTCCTGCACCGGCTCCTCCGCTTCGCGCAATTCCTGCTCGACGAGCTCGCGGGCCCAGTCGGCGAACAGCTCGTCGACCCACAGCTGCGGCCAGGTCTCGAGGAACGGGATCTCGCCGACCGCGCCGGCGAGCCGCGCGTTGCGCAGCTCGGCACGGATGCCGTGCGCCGCCAGCACGTTCTTCATGTGCGCGACCTGCACGAGCGTCTCGGCGCTGTAGATCCTCTTCACCGGGCGTCCCCGTCGGCTCGCCACATCCTAGCGGATCCGGTCTGGCGGCGGCGGCTGCCCCCGGGTACCCTTTCCGGCCCCGCCACCTGCACCGGGATGCCCATGAAGACCTTGACTGCGCTGTGCCTCGCCCTCGCCCTGCTGCCGCCTGCCGCCGCCCGCGCCGAGGCCGGCGACGACGGCATCCGCGCCTTCCTCGCCGCGCGCGCCGAGCGCGA
>JBFGAO010000264.1:0-2274 GCA_041568095.1 Steroidobacteraceae bacterium
GGCGCGTGGCTGATGCGTCCGCCGGCCGAGGCGCGGCCGATCACGCTGCCGTCGGCCGGGTCCAGCCAGTGCAGGTAGCCGTCGAAGTCGCCCAAGACCAGTCCTGCGTCGTGGACGGCCGGCGCGGTCAGCGCCCGGCGCAGGAAAGCTTCCTGCCGCCAGCGCTCGGTGCCGTCGCGCGGCGACAGCGACACGACGACGCTGTCGGCGGCAGTCACGTAGAGCCCGTCGCCGGCGAGCGCAAGCCCGCGGTGGCTCGAAAGTTCCCGCCCCCACCAGGCCTGCCCGGACTCCAGCGCGAGCATCGCGATGCGGCCCTGGTAACCGGCGACGTAGATGTCCTGGCCGCGCACGTGCACCGGCGCGTCGATGTCGACCAGCCGCTCGATCTCGGTCCGGCCGCGGGACGGCGCGACGGTCGTGCTCCATAGCAGGTCGCCGGTCGAGAGCGCCAGCGCGACCACGCGGCCGTTGTCGAATGCCGCCAGCACCACGTCGCCGTGGATCACGGGCGCGGCCGTGCCGCGCAGCGTCAGCCGCGGCACCTGCTGCTCGAAGCTCCAGGCCTCGCCGCCGTCGGACGCGCGCAGCGCAATCACGCGACCGTCCACGGTCCTGACCACGACCAGTCCGCCGCCGACCGCCGGCGCAGCCAGCACCTCGCCACCGACCGGTACGCGCCAGCGCTCGGCGCCGCTGCCGGCATCCAGCGCCAGCACCTGACCATCCGTGCTGCCGACCGCAACCAGGCCCTCGCCGACGCCGGGACCTCCGCCCAGCGGCAGGCGCGTGGCGCTGCGCCACAGGCTCCTGCCGGTCGCGGCCTCGAGGCACTGCACGTCGCCGCCGTGGCCGGCGGCGCAGACGCGATCGCCGAGCAGCGCCGGCGCAAGGCCGAGCCGCAGCACCTCGTCGCCGCCGCGCAGGCCCGCGCTCCAGGCGCGGCCGACGTCGAGCTGCGCCGTGAAGCGGACCAGCTCGGCCGGCGGATCGACGTTCTTCTCCTTGCCGCAGCCGGCCACCGCCAGTGCGGCCGCGATCATCACGAGGATCCGCCTGCTCATGTGCCCGCCTGCTGGGCCGCCAGCTCGTCGATCTTCAGTTCCAGCAGATCGCTGTCGACCAGCCCCTCGGCCAGGGCGTCGTCGCCGGCGCCGGCCAGCGCCTGGCGGTAGGCCGCCAGCGCCCCGGCCGCGTCGCCCTTCGCGCTCAGCACGTCGCCGCGCAGTTCCAGCACGCGGGCATCGACCGACGGCGCCGCGAGCCCGGACAGCGTCGCCAGCGCCTGCTCGTGCTGGCCCTGCGCGAGCTGCACGCGGGCCAGGCGCAGCCTTGCGACCAGCGCCAGTTCCGGGTCGTCGCTGTCCCTCGCGACCTGCTCCAGACGGCCTGCCGCCGCGACGAAATCGCCGGCCTCGATGTCGAGGCGGGCCAGCAGCAGCGTCGTGTGGTCCGCATAGGGCGTGTCGGCGTAGTCGCCGGTGATCTCGGCGGCCAGCCGCAGGCCCTCCTCGCGCTCCTTGCGCGACAGCGCATCGAGCATCGCCGAATAGCGCTGCTCGGCCGCCGTCGAGCGCTGCAGCAGGTGCGCATCCCACCAGCGATAGCCGTACAGCCCGCCGAGGCCCAGCGCGACGCCGGCCACGATCCACAGCCAGTTTTCACGGAACCAGATGCGCAGCCGCTCGGCCTGCTCCTGTTCCGACAGGTATTCATCGACCATCGTTCACCCCGCCTGACCGGGAGCCGCACCGAGCAGCGCCCGCAACCGTTCCGGCAACTCGTCCCAGCCGCAGTCGGCCTGGGCCGTATCCTCGCGCAGCGGCTTGACCGCCGCGACCCGGCGCGATGCCTCGTCGTCGCCGATGATCAGCGCCAGCCTGGCGCCGCTGCGGTCCGCGCGCCGCAGCTGCGACTTGAAGCTGCCGCCACCCAGGTGCAGCTGGATCGCCGTGCCCGGCAGCGCGTCGCGCAGCCGCTCCGCGAGCGCGACGCCGGCCGCCGCGGCGGCGGTACCGGCCAGCACGACGTAGACGTCGGGCGCCGAGGCCGGCGGCGGCACGCCCGCCGCCTTGAGCAGGCTGACGAGCCGCTCGATGCCGAGCGCCCAGCCGATCGCCGGCGTCGGCTCGCCGCCCAGCTGCTCGACGAGGCCATCATATCGGCCGCCCGAGCAGACGGCATCCTGCGAGCCCAGCGCATCCGAGGTCCACTCGAAGACCGTCCGCGTGTAGTAGTCGAGGCCGCGCACCAGCCGCGGGTCCACGTCGAACC
>JBFGAO010000265.1:0-2263 GCA_041568095.1 Steroidobacteraceae bacterium
CCACGGGCAGCCCGGACAGCAGGCCGCGCAGCAGCCGCCGGCGCGCCGGCTGCGCCGCCGCGGCCTCAGGCCTGGTCCGCGGCCCCGACATTGACCGCCAGGACCCGGGCCCGAGGGAAGAAGTTGAAGTCGGTCGCGGAGGCCGCCGTGTAGGCGCCCATCTGCGTGCCCAGCAGCAGGTCGCCGGCCGCGAGCTCCGGCAGCAGGATGTCCTCCGCGACGACGTCGATGCTGTCGCAGGTGGGACCGGCCAGCACGCTCGGCAGGCGCGGGCCCTTGTGCTCGAACAGCGGCTCGATCGGGTAGCGCGCATGGTCGTAGATCTGGCCGCTGAAGGAGCCGTAGACACCGTCGTCGAGGTAGTACCACCAGCGCCCGTCGCGGTGCGCGCGGCCCATCACCGTCGTCAGGCACAGGCCGGCGGGTCCGCAGATGTAGCGTCCCGGCTCGGCGATCAGCCGCAGGCTGTCCGGCAGTTTCGCGAGCGCCTTGCGGATCGGCTTGCAGAAGTGCTCGATCGCGGGCGCGGGCTGCAGGTAGTCGATCGGGAAGCCGCCACCGATGTCCAGCACGCTGAAGTCGCCGAGGCCGCGGTTGCGCCCCTCTGTGATCAGCTTGCCGCAGGCCTGCACGGCGCGGACGTGCACGTCGGGGCTGATCGCCTGCGAGCCGACGTGGAAGGACAGCCCGGAGACCTCGAGGCCGGCGGCCTTCGCGCGCTCCGCGAGGTCCAGTGCTGCGTCCGGGTCGCAGCCGAACTTGCGCGACAGGTCCACGACCGCATGCGGGCTGCGGAACGAGATCCTGAGCAGCACGCGGACCTGCTCGCGCCAGGGCAGCAGCTTGTCCAGCTCGTCGGGGTTGTCGGCGACGAAGGTCGTCACGCCGAACTCGACGGCGTCGCGGATGTCCTGCTCCCGCTTGACCGGGTGCGTGTGGATGCAGCGCGCCGGGTCGATGCCGGCGCGGCGCACCAGCGCAACCTCGCCGCTGGTCGCGAGGTCGAACCAGGCGCCCTCGGCGTCGAGCCCGCGCACGACGGCTACCTCGGGCAGCGGCTTCAGCGCGTAGTGCAGGTCGACGCCCGGCAGCGCCGCAGCGAGCGCCCGGTACTGGCGGCGGATGACGTCGCAGTCGACGACCAGCAGCGGCGAGCCGTGGGCCTCGACCAGCGCGGCGAGCTCGGCCGGCTCGTAGGGATGCGCGAGGCGCTGCGCCGGCTGGGCGCGACGGCGTTCGCTGCGGGCGTGCTTGTTCAATGGCGGGTCCGGAAGCGGCTCAGGCCCCGATTCTAGGCAATCCGGGCGTGCACGTCAGTCCAGCAACGGGTCGACCAGCCGCAGCAGCCGTTCGATCGCGCCCCGGTTGGCCTCGAGCACGGCGCGGCCGGCGTCGCCCATCGCCGTGCGCGCGGCACGGTCGCCCAGCAGCCCGGCGACCGCCTCGCCGAGCGCGGCAGCGTCTGCGACGACGCCCGCAGCGCCGGCCTCCAGCAGCAGCCGTGCGATCTCCTCGCTGTTGAAGTAGTGCGGGCCGGTCAGCACCGGCACGCCGGCCGAGGCAGGCTCCAGCAGGTTGTGGCCGCCGACCGGCACCAGGCTGCCGGCGACGAAGGCGACGTCGGCCGCCGCGTAGAAGGTCATCAGCTCGCCCATCGTGTCGCCGAGCAGCACCGACGCCTCCGGACCGACGATGCCGCCGGCGGAACGGCTGACAAAGCGCTCGCCGCGCCGCGCCAGCAGCTCGCGGACCGGCTCGAAGCGGTTCGGGTGCCGCGGCACGACGACCAGCAGCGCGTCCGGGAAGCGGCGGCGGACCTCGCGGTGCGCGTCCAGCACGGCTTCCTCCTCGCGCTCGTGCGTGCTGCCGGCGACCCAGACCGGGCGGCCGGCCGCGTTGGCAGCGCGCCAGTCGCGGCCGCGCGCCTCGGTCGCCGGCGGCGGGCAGAAGTCGAACTTGATGTTGCCGGTCACGTGCGTGCGCTCCGGCGCCGCGCCGATCGACAGGAAGCGCTGCGCGTCCGCGTCGCTCTGCGCGCCGATCACGATGCCGTGCGACAGCGTCTCGCGGAACAGCGACACCAGCAGGCGGTAGCGGCCGACCGAGCGCGGCGAGATCCGCGCGCTGGCCAGCACCAGCGGGATGTCGCGCCGCCCGCACTCCGCGTACAGGTTGGGCCACAATTCCGTCTCGAGCACCATCGCGAGCCTCGGGCGCGCCCGGTCGAAGAAGCGCCGGACGGCGCCCGGCAGGTCCATCGGCA
>JBFGAO010000266.1:0-2211 GCA_041568095.1 Steroidobacteraceae bacterium
GCGCTGTCCTTCCTCGGCATCGGCGCGCCGCTGGGCTCGGCCACCTGGGGCAGCATGCTGCAGGAGAGCCGCGCCTACCTGCTGTCGGCGCCGTGGCTGCTGCTGCAGCCGGCCGCTGCGGTCGTCACGCTGGTCATCACCGCCAACCTGCTGGGCGACGGGCTGCGTCGCCGCTACGGATGAGCGCGCCCGCATCCGCTGCAGGGCGCCTCGATCCGCGGCCGGTGCTGGCGGTCGAGGGCCTCTGCATCGAGGCCGGTGGCCGCCCGCTGGTGCGCGACCTGTCGCTCGCCGTCGCGGCCGGCGAGGCGCTGGGCATCGTCGGCGAGTCCGGCTCCGGGAAGTCGATGACCGCCTTCGCCGTCGCCGACCTGCTGCCCGAGGGCGTCGCCCGCAGCGGCGGGTCCATGCGCCTCGACGACGAGCCGCTCGAGCGGATGGGCCCGGAGGCGCGCCGCGCACTCGCGGGCCGGCGCATCGGCATGGTGTTCCAGGACCCGTTGTCCTCGTTCAATCCCGTGCGGACCATCGGGTCGATCCTGGTCGAATCGGCGCTGCGCCACGGCTGCGCCGCTGCGGCCGAGGCGCGACGTCGCGCCGTCGCGGCGCTTGCGGACGTGCACCTGCCGCAGCCGGAATTGCTGGCCGACGCCTATCCCCACCAGTTGTCCGGCGGCCAGCGCCAGCGCGCGATGATCGCGCTGGCGCTGCTGAACGACCCGTCGCTGGTGATCGCGGACGAGCCGACGACCGCGCTGGACGCGACCGTGCAGCTGCAGGTCCTCGCGTTGCTGCGGCGCGGCGCGAGCCGGCGCGCGCTGATCCTGATCACGCACGACCTCGGCGTCGCCGCCGCGGTCTGCGACCGGATCCTGGTCATGCAGCAGGGACGCTGCGTCGAGCAGGGGCCCGCGGCGCAGATCCTCGACGCGCCCGGCCAGCCGTACACGCGCTCGCTGCTGGCCGCGGCCCGCTGGGCCGCGCGCGAGCGCGACACGCACGCGGACCTCGCGCCATGAGCGGCCCGGTGCTGCTCGAGGTCCGCAACCTCAGCGTCCGCTTCGGCAGCGGCGAAAGGCAGGTGCAGGCGCTGCGCGGCTGCTCGCTGGCGCTGCAGCCCGGCGAGGTGCTGGCGCTGGTCGGCGAATCGGGCAGTGGCAAGTCCACGCTGGCCCGGGCGGTCGCCGGCATCGTGCCTGCGTCCGGCGGCGAGGTCTGGTTCCAATCGCGCAACCTCGGCACCGTGCCGCGCGCCGAGCGGCGACGGCTGCGCCGGCGCATCCAGATGGTCTTCCAGGACCCCGAGGCCAGCCTCAATCCCGCGCACCGGGTCGCGACGATCCTGGCGGAGCCGCTGCAGGTCATCGGCCATGGCGACCGCGACAGGGTTGCGGCGCGAGTCCGCGAGCTGATGGGCCTGGTGCGGCTCGAGCCAGCGCTGCTCGACGCTCGCCCCGGGCGGCTGTCGGGCGGCCAGAAGCAGCGCGTCGCGATCGCCCGCGCGCTCGCGATGGAACCGGAACTGCTGATCGCCGACGAGGCGCTGTCGTCGCTGGACGTCTCGACCCAGGCGGCGATCGCCGCGCTGCTGCGGGACCTGCGGCGCCGGCTCGGCATCGGCCTGCTGTTCATCTCGCACGACCTGGCGGCCGTGCGCGGGCTGGCCGATCGGGTCGCGGTCCTGTACGCAGGCGAGATCGTCGAGACCGGTCCCGTCGCGTCGGTGCTCGACCGGCCGGCCCATCCCTATACGCGGCTGCTGCTGGCCGCGATGCCGCAACTGGCGGAACGCAGGCTGGACCTTGAGCTGGTCGACGAGCTCGACCGGCTGGAGACGCTGCCGGAACTGCAGGGCGCATGCCATGATCGGCCGCGCTGCCTGCACCGCGCAGAGGCCTGCCGCGAGGCGCCGCCGCTGGCGGCCGCCGGCGGCGACGCCGCGCACCTGGCGCGCTGCCATTTCCGCAATGACCCGCCACCGCGGAGGAGCACATGAAAGTCCGCAGCATCGCGCATGAACTGCTGCCCGAGCTGAGCGCCGAGGAGCGCAGCCGGCAGCGGGCGGTCGTCGCGCTGCGCCGGCTGCTGAACGGCAGCGTCCGGCCGCGCAACGAGGAGATGTACGAGCGCGAGGGCCTGCCCGCGTTCCGCGAACGGCACGGTCGCGATCCCCGGGACGCCGCCGAGGTCGAGGAGGCGCTGCAGGCCTCC
>JBFGAO010000267.1:0-2204 GCA_041568095.1 Steroidobacteraceae bacterium
AGGATCAGGCCCAGGGCCGCGACCAGCAGTGCGTTGTTCAGCAGCAGGAAGGTCTCGCGGGAGCCGGCCTCGAAGCCGGCCGCCGACTTCATGCGCGGCGCGCGCCAGGCGTACAGCGCCAGCGCGCCGCCGATCACCGCGGTCAGGAAGCCGAGTATGAACAGGCCGCGGGCCGGGTCGGTCGCGAAGGCGTGCACCGAGACCAGCACGCCGGAGCGCACCAGGAAGGTGCCGAGCAGCGACAGCGAGAACGCGCTGACCGCGAGCAGCAGGGTCCAGCTCTTGAACAGCCCGCGCTGCTCCGTGACGGCCAGCGAGTGGATCAGCGCCGTGCCGGCCAGCCAGGGCATGAACGAGGCGTTCTCGACCGGGTCCCAGAACCACCAGCCGCCCCAGCCAAGTTCGTAGTAGGCCCACCAGCTGCCGAGCGCGATGCCGACGGTCAGGCACAGCCAGGCCGCCAGCGTCCACGGTCGTGTCCACTTCGCCCAGGCGGCGTCGAGCCGGCCCTCGAGCAGCGTCGCGCAGGCGAAGGCAAAGGCGACAGCGAAGCCGACATAGCCGAGGTACAGGATCGGCGGGTGGACCGCGAGCGCGAAGTCCTGCAGCAGCGGGTTCAGGTCGCGGCCCTCGGCGGCGGCCGGCACCAGCCGGTCGAAGGGATTCGAGGTCGCCAGCATGAACAGCAGGAAGCCGATGCTGACCAGGCCCAGCACGCCGATCACGCGGCTGCGGAACGGCGTCTCGAGGCTGGCGCTCAGGGCGGTCACGGCCAGCGACCAGCCGGCCAGGCACAGCGACCACAGCAGCAGCGAGCCCTCGTGCGCGCCCCACACCGCGGAGATCCGGTAGAACAGCGGCAGCTGCGAGTTACTGTTGGTCGCGACGTAGGCGACCGAGAAGTCGCGCTCGATGAAGGCCCAGGTCAGCGCGGCGAAGGCCAGCAGCACGAACACGAACTGGCCGGCGACGGCCGAGCGGGCCGCGGCCATCCACGGCGCGCTGCCGCGCGCCGCGCCGCCCAGGCCGAAGCCCGCCTGCGCCATCGCGAGCAGCAGCGCGACGATCAGCGCGAAATGGCCGAGTTCGGGGATCATCCGCCGCCGCCGCCCTGCGCCGGCGGGTGCAGCGTCGCCGCAACCTCCGGCGGCATGTAGTTCTCGTCGTGCTTGGCGAGCACCTCGTCGGCGACGAACACGCCGCTGCCGGTCAGCCGGCCGTGCGCGATCACGCCCTGCCCCTCGCGGAACAGGTCCGGCAGCAGGCCGGAGTACTGGACCGGGATCGACTGCGCGTTGTCGGTGACGACGAAGCGGACCTCGAGGCTGCCGGGCTCGCGCTCGAGGCTGCCTGGCGTGACGAGCCCGCCGACGCGGAAGCTGCCACGGCCGGCCGGCACCTCGCCGGCCATCACCTGCGAGGGGCTGTAGAAGTACAGCAGGTTCTCCTCGAAGGCGAAGGTCGCGAGCAGTGCGGCCGCGCCGACGCCGGCAAGGATCGCGGTGACGCCGAGCAGGCGCTTGCGACGTGGTGTCATGGACGGGACTCCGTGGCGGCCAGGCGGCGCAGCGCCTGCTCGCGGGCTGCGGCATGCGCGCGTCGCGCCGCCCAGGCATTGTAGATCAGGATGGCCAGCGTCAGGCCGAACGACGGCCACAGGTAGCGGGCGTAGCCGCCCATGTCGATGAATTCACCGAGGCTCATGTGGCCAGCTCCTCGCGCAGCCAGGACGCGTCCCGTTCGCGGCGCAGCACCTCGGCCCGGACCCGCACCAGCAGCACGGCGCCGAAGTACAGCGTGAAGCCGACCAGCATGACCAGTAGCGGCCACAGCATGTCGCCGGTGATGGACGGCTTGCCGAATTTCGTGATCGTCGAGCCCTGGTGCAGCGTGTTCCACCAGTACACCGAGTAATGGATGATCGGCAGGTTCACGACGCCGACCAGCGCCAGCACCGCCGATGCCCGGTCGGCGCGCTGCGGGTCGTCGATCGAGTTTCGCAGCGCCAGGTAGCCCAGGTACAGGAACAGCAGGATCAGCTCGGACGTCAGGCGCGCGTCCCACACCCACCAGGTACCCCACATGGGCTTGCCCCACAGCGAGCCGGTGGCCAGCGCCGCGAAGGTGAACCACGCGCCGATCGGTGCCGAGGCGGCCGCCACGGCGTGTGCCAGCTTGATGCGCCAGATCAGCCCGACGGCCGC
>JBFGAO010000268.1:0-2199 GCA_041568095.1 Steroidobacteraceae bacterium
GGCCGGTCTGCCGGTAGCCGGTCCGCTCGGCCAGGGTCGTCAGGTCATTGGCGCCGGCGCCGCTGGCTATGAGCAACACCCACACAGCCAGCAATGCAGCTGTCCTGCAGTTCGGTTGCCGACGAGTCACGGCGCTGGCCCGATCTCGACGATCGCCTCGATCTCGACAGGGATGTCGAAGGGCAGTGACTGGACGCCAACTGCGGCGCGGGCGGCCCGGCCCGCGTCGCCGAAGGCGACGACCATCAGGTCCGAGAAGCCGTTGATCACCTTCGGGTGCTCGGTGAAGTCCTCGGTCGCGTTGACCATGCCGAGGATGCGCACGAAGCGCTTCACCCGCGACAACTCGCCGAGCGCGGCCTTCATCGTCGCGAGCATGCACAGCCCGGTGCGCTCGGCGGAATCCCGGCCCTCCTGCAGCGTCAGGTCGCTGCCGACCTTGCCGGTCTTGCGGGTCGGGCCGCACTCGCCGTGGCCGGACAGGAACAGCAGGTTGCCGACCTGCACCGAGGTCACGTAGGTCGCGACCGGCGCCGGCGGCGCCGGCAGTTCGTGCCCGGCCGCGGCCAGCCGCGCCTCGGGTGTCTCAGCCGCCGCCGCCAGCGGCAGCAGCAGTGCCAGCGGCGCGATCAGTCGTAAGGGCATGGCGCACTCCTTCGTCTGCGGGATCCAGGCTGGCCTGGCGCACCTGCTCGAGCACGCGCAGCAGGTTGCCGGACCAGATCTTCGCGACGTCGGCCTCGCTGTAGCCGGCGCGCAGCAAGGCGGCGGTGACCTTCGGCAGCGCCGCGACGTCCTCGAGGCCGGCGACGCCGCCGCCGCCGTCCCAGTCGGCGCCGATGCCGACATGGTCCACGCCGGCGACCTCGATCAGGTGCAGCAGCGCCTTCATGAACAGCGCGAAGTCCGCGCCGGGCGAGACCTCGAAGGACGGCAGGCGCTGCACGTCGGCCATCAGCGCAGCCTGCTCGGCGACGCCGAGCTGCTCGATGTTCTCGCGCCGCTTCAGGATCGCGAGCACGGCCGGGTCCTCGGTGCGCGGCACCAGGAACAGGCTGTTCAGCTGGATCACGCCGCCCTGCGCCGCGAGCCTGCGGATGCGCTCGTCGTCGAGGTTGCGCGGGAAGTCGAAGATCGCCTTCGGTCCCGTGTGCGACAGCACGATCGGGGCGCGCGACAGTTCCAGCAGCTGGTCGAAGGCCGTGTCCGACGCATGCGAGGCGTCGATGACCATGCCGAGCCGGTTCATTTCCTCGACCCAGCGCCGGCCCAGCGGGCTGAGCCCCTGCCAGCGCGGGATCTCGGTCGCGGAGTCCGCGAACTGGTTGTTGCGGCTGTGCACGGGCCCAGCCATCCGCAGGCCAAGCCGGTGGAAGGTCTCGAGCAGGCTGAGGTCCTCGCCGAGCGGGTAGCTGTTCTCGAGGCTCAGGAACACGACGCGCCGGCCGGCCGCCGCGATGCGCCGCGCGTCACCGGCGTCCAGCGCCAGCTCGAAGCAGTCACGGTTCGCGGCAACCATTTCGCGGATCCGCATCGTCCGCAGCAGCGCGGCATCGCGCGCCGCGGCATAGGCTTCCGGGTTCAGCGCCCCCTGCGGCGTGTAGACGACCCAGAAGCCGCCGTCCAGCCCGCCCTCCTCCATGCGCGGCAGGTCGACCTGGGTCAGGTCGCCGCGCAGGCTGTGCCGCTCGCGGATGTCCCATCCGGCGCGGCCGAAGTTCGAGGGCGTGTCCAGGTGCGAGTCGAGCGTCAGCAGCCGCTCGTGCAGCGCGCGTTCCGCCGCCGTCGGCTCGATCGCCGCGGCGGCATGGCCGAACAACCATGCGGCCGCGAACAGTGCTGCATGGGCCGCCCGGCCCGCCCGTCTGCTCATCGTCTCCTCCCGGTGGCCGGGCGCGAACGCGACTGGTCGCGCGGATCTCGCCGGTGTGCGGACAAATGCTATGGTGCGTTCCGCACATGAGCAACATCGAGCCAGGCAGCCAGGCCTCCCTGTCGCGCGACTGCCCGCCGGCTTCGCCGCGGCCGGTCGCGGAACGGATCGCGGCCCGCGAAGCCGAGATCGGCGACGGGTTCCCGATCCGCCGCGCGCTGCCGGCACGCCGGCGCCGGATGGTGGGCGCCTGGTGCTTCCTCGACCACGCGGGGCCGGTCGATCACGAGGCCGGGCGCGGGCTGCAGATCGGCCCGCACCCGCAC
>JBFGAO010000269.1:0-2193 GCA_041568095.1 Steroidobacteraceae bacterium
GGCCGCCCTCGAACAGCGACTTGCCCTTGAACTCGGCGGCCTCGTACAGGAAGAAGTTGACCTCGCTGCGGTAGGCCCAGTCGGTAAAGATGTAGAACTCGCCGTTGCCAACCGGTACGCCCCAGCGCGCGGTCAGGTTGCCGATCCACTCCGGCGACTGCGGCAGCCGGTTGCCGTCGATGCTGACGATCGGCGGCGGGAAGAACGGCGGGCCGCCGCGCGGCACGACCACCGGGTCAAGAACGGTGCAGCTCGCGCCGCAGGCCGCGATCCTGAGGCCGGGGTCGTCGATCTCGGTGTCGTTGTAGCTTGCGCCGATCGTCACGAGCAGCCGGTCGGTCAGGTAGGCCTCGAGGTCCAGCTCGAAGCCATGTCCCTCGGTCTTGTCGGCATTCAGCAGCGTGTTGAAGTTGGTCGCGCCGCCGACCGCGGTCAGCTGCTGGTCGTCCATCGTGTACTTGTAGGCGGTAAAGCTGATGCGGCCCCGGTCGCCGAACAGGCCCGACTTGATGCCCGCCTCGTACGACATGATCTCCTCGGCCTTCGCGACAGAGACCGTGTCGCCGAACAACAGCCGGCCCTGGATGCTAGGCGCGCGGTAGCCCTTCGCAATGCGGACGTGGAAGTTGGTCGCGTCACCGACGTCCCAGGTGCCGCTGAGGTCCCAGCTGAGGTCGGTGTCTGAGGGCGAGCGGCGGATCGGCCCGATCGTGCCGCCGCCGATCGGCGACTGGAAGCGCTGCGCGACGAACTTCTTCTCGTCGTCGGTGAAGCGCAGGCCGGCGCGCAGCGTGAAGCGGTCGCTGACGTCGTATTCGACGGAACCGAATGCGGCCCAGGCGCGGTTCTCCTGCTGCTGCTCGACGTTGCCGTTGCGGACGCCACCGGCCAGCGTGTCGTAGTTGAAGCTGTCGATCGTCAGGTCCTCGTCGAACCAGTACAGGCCCGCCTGCCAGTCGAAGCGGCCCCACTCGCGCGATTCCCAGCGCAGTTCCTGCGACACCTGCCGGTGGTCGCGCAGGCCGTCCGCCGACTCGGCCGGGAACGGGATGAAGCCCGGGCCCGACGGTGGCGCGAACGACGCGCCATAGCCGCCGTCGATGTCGCCGCGGCTCAGCATGCGCACCGTCTCGTAGCCGGTGATCGAGTGCAGCGTCACGCGGTCGAAGTCCCAGCGCATCCGGATGCTGCCGCCCCAGGAGTCGAGCTCCTGGAAGTTGCGCCCGTCCAGGTACACGCGGTCCGGCCGGAAGCCGCTGACCAGCTGGTTCGTGCCGGGCCGGAACACGTTCGCGCGGAACATCCGCGCCGAGCCGTCGAGGCTGCGCAGGTGCAGGTTGAACAGCGCCTCGAAGTCGTTGCCCGGGTCGTACAGGAACTGCAGCCGGCCCGCGAACTCGTCGTAGCCCTCGAAGGCGTTGCGCTGGGTGATCGTGTCGCCCGACGCGCCCTGCCGCGCGTTGTCGACCCAGTCGTCACGGTGCTGGAACATCGCAGACAGCCGCGCCGACCACTTGTCGTTCAGCGCGCCGCCGATCGCGGCCTCGGTGTTGATCGACTGGTCGTCGCCGTAGCTCACTTGCAGGTAGCCGCTCGTGTCCTGCGACGGCCGCACGGAGTTGAACTTGACGACGCCGGCCGGCGTGTTGCGGCCGAACAGCGTGCCCTGCGGGCCGCGGAAGGTCTCGACCATCTCGAGGTCGAAAGCCGGGAAGCCCTTCAGGATCGGGTTCTCCTGCACGACGTCGTCGTAGACGAGCGACACCGGCTGCGACGCGTTCAGGTCGAAGTCGGTGTTGCCGAGGCCGCGGATGTAGAAGCGCGGGTAGGCGCGGCCGAAGGACGACTCGATCAGCAGGCTCGGTATGCGGCCTGACAGGAAGCGGATGTCGTCGCCGCCGGAGCCGAGGATGTCCAGTTTCTCGCCGCCGACCGCGGTCACCGATACCGGTACTTCCTGCACGTTCTCGGAGCGCCGCTGCGCCGTGACCATCACGGTCTCCAGCGTCACCGGGCCGGCAGCCGACTGGGCGACGGCGGCGGTGGCCGGCAGGCCGAGCGCAAGGGCGACAGCGGCAGCCAGGCTGCTACGGGACAGGTCGGCGGTCTGCATGGCGATACTCCCTTCTGGACGGGCCGCGTCCCGGCGCGGCCGGGACGGATTTTTCGGCAGAGTGTAGCCCTTCGGCAGCC
>JBFGAO010000270.1:0-2182 GCA_041568095.1 Steroidobacteraceae bacterium
AGCAGCCCGCCGGCCAGCACTGCCAGTGCAAGAAGCCCCTTCGTGCGCAAGCCTGCTCCTATAATCCGGCCATGGCACCGGAGACAGAGTGAGTTCCGCGCGGCCAGCCGGCCTGCCCGAGATCGTCGCACACCGCGGCGACGCCGAACACTTCCCGGAAAACACGCTGCCCGCGATCGAGGCCGCGCTGCGCCTCGGGCTGCGCCACGTCGAGTTCGATGTGCAGGTGTCGGCCGACGGCGTGCCCTACGTGATCCACGACGCGACGCTGGACCGCACGACGACCGCGACCGGCGACCTGAGGCTGCTGCGCTCCAACCAGCTCGACGGCGTCGACGCCTGCGAGCCGGCGCGCTTCGGCGAGCGCCATGCGGGCACGCGCCTGCCGCGCTTGTCCGCGGTCGCGGGCCTGCTGGCCGGCGAGCCGCGCGCGCTGGCCTTCGTCGAGATCAAGCGCGCGAGCCTCGCCCACCACGGCCACGAGCCCTGCATCGCGCGGATCCTCGACGAGCTGGCGCCGGTCCGCGAGCAATGCGTGCTGATCTCCTTCGACGCGCGCGCCTGCGCGCTGGCGCGAGAGCGCAGCGGGCTGCCGGTCGGCTGGGTGTTCGAGGGCCGGCCCGAGTCGCACCTCACCGTGCTGCGCGAGCTCGCACCGGAGTACGCCTTCTGCGACCAGGAGCCCCTGCCGCCGGGCGCTGCGCTGCCTGCCGGCGACTGGACCTGGGCCGTCTACGAGGTCACCGACGCGGAGCAGGCGCTTGACCTGCACCGCCGCGGCGCGGCGCTGGTCGAGTCCATGGTCCCGTCGCGGCTGCTGGCCGGCCTCGACCGCGGGCTGGCGGGAACGCCTGCTTGACGGCGCCGGTCGTCGTCGCGATCGACCAGGGCAGCCACGCGAGCCGCGCCGCGGCCTACGACCTGCAGGGCGGTCTCGCGGGCGCCTCGTTCGTCGCCGTCGCGACCCAGCGCAATGCGCTGGGTCACGTCGAGCACGACCCTCAGGAACTGCTCGCGAGCGTCACGACGGCGCTCACGGAGCTCGCGCGCCTGGTGCCCGTCGATCGCTGGCAGGCCGCGGGCCTCGCCGTGCAGCGCTCGACGATTGCCTGCTGGGATCGCCGCGACGGGCGTGCGCTGGCGCCGCTGATCTCCTGGCAGGACTGCCGCAATGCGGGCCTGCTGAAGGGCCTCGCCAGCCGTGCCTCGCGCGTGCACGAGCTGTCCGGCCTGCCGCTGACGCCGCACTACGGCGCCAGCAAGCTGCGCTGGTGCCTGGATCACGTACCGGCCGTGCGCGACGCGGCGGCCGACGGGCGGCTCGCGGCCGGCCCGCTGGCCGCCTGGCTGCTGCACAGGCTGCTCGCCGAGCGCCCGCTGGTCGCCGACGCCGCGACCGCGGCGCGCATGCAACTGTGGTCGCCGGCTGGCCGCGACTGGTCCGACGAGCTGCTGCGCATCTTCGGCATCGGGCGCGAGATCCTGCCGGCCGCGACGGGCACCGCCGGCGAATTCGGCCACCTCGTCGTCGGGGACCGGCACATCCCGCTGACGGTCTGCAGCGGCGACCAGTCGGTCGTGCCCTTCGCCGCGGGCCCGCTCGACGCCGCGGCCGCCTACGTCAACCTCGGCACCGGTGCCTTCGTGCTGCGCCCGGCCGGCGAGGCGCTGCGCGCGGCGCCGCTGCTGAGCAGTGTGCTGCACCTGGCGGGCGACCGCGCCGACTTCGCGCTGGAGGGCACGGTCAACGGCGCCGGCGCGGCGCTCGAGTGGTTCGACCGGCACCAGGGCGCCGAGACGGGCCGCTGGCTGGCGCTGCTGGGGCCGATGGAGCTGGCCGACGAGGGCGCACCGTTCTTCCTCAACGGCGTGGCCGGGCTCGGCTCGCCGTTCTGGAAGCCCGAGTTCGAGACCCGCTTCGTCGGCGACGGCGACGACCTGCAGCAATGCCGCGCCGTGATCGAGAGCGTCGCATTCCTGGTCAAGGCCAACCTGGACGAGATGACCCGCCACCTGCCGCCGCCGGAGCGCCTCGTCGTCAGCGGCGGCCTGGCCGTCAACGACCTGCTGTGCCGGATGCTGGCCTGCCTCGCCGGCGTGCCGGTGGATCGTTCGGACGACCGCGAGGCGACTGCGCGCGGCCTCGCCTTTCTCGTGGCCGGCGAGCCGCGCGGCTTTGCGC
>JBFGAO010000271.1:0-2150 GCA_041568095.1 Steroidobacteraceae bacterium
AGCTTGGCAACGACGCGCGCCGTCCTTTCCTTGCGTGCCTCCTCGCCGATCAGGCGCAGCACGGCCAGCGCCATCGACTCGACGCTGCGGATCGTGCCCATGCCGCTGCAGCGCGGGCAGACCGTGTGCGCGGACTCGTCCAGCGACGGGCGCAGCCGCTGCCGCGACATCTCCATCAGCCCGAAGCGCGAGATCCGCCCGAGCTGGATCCGTGCGCGGTCCGAGCGCACGGCCTCGCGGAGCCGGTCCTCGACGGCCTGCTGGTTCTTCTTCGACTCCATGTCGATGAAGTCGATGACGATCAGCCCGCCGAGGTCGCGGATCCGCAGCTGCCGCGCGATCTCGTCGGCCGCCTCGAGGTTGGTGTTGAAGGCGGTCGTCTCGATGTCGGCGCCGCGCGTCGCGCGTGCCGAGTTGATGTCGATCGAGACCAGGGCCTCGGTGTAGTCGATCACGATGCTGCCGCCGGACGGCAGCGTCACCGTGTGCGAGTAGGCCGACTCGATCTGGCTCTCGATCTGGTAGCGCGTGAACAGCGGCACGTCGTCGCTGTAGGCCTTCAGCACGCGCTGCGACTCGGGCGGCAGGAAGCGCTGCACGTACTCGAGCGCGCGCTGGTGGGCGCCGGGCTCGTCGATCAGCACCTCGCCGATGTCGTCGGACAGGTAGTCGCGCAGCGAGCGCGTGACAGCATCGCTCTCCTGGTAGATCAGGAACGGCGCCTGCCGCTCGGCGGCCGCCGTCACGATCGCGTCCCAGTTGGCGCGCAGGTTGTCGAGGTCCCACTGCAGTTCCTCGGGGCTGCGGCCGACGCCGGCGGTCCGGACGATCGTGCCCATGCCGTCGGGAACATGCAGCTGTTCGAGCGAGTCGCGCGTCACGTCGCGATCCTCGCCCTCGATGCGGCGCGACACGCCGCCGGCCCGCGGATTGTTCGGCATCAGCACCAGGAAACGCCCGGCCAGGCTGATGTAGGTGGTCAGCGCAGCGCCCTTGTTGCCGCGCTCCTCCTTCTCGACCTGGACGATCAGCTCCTGGCCTTCCTGCAGCACATCGCGGATGTTGAAGCGCGCGCCGGGAGCGGGTTGGAACCGGTAGTACTCGCGGGCGACTTCCTTCAGCGGCAGGAAGCCCTGGCGCTGCGAGCCGTAGTCGACGAAGGCGGCCTCGAGGCTAGGCTCGAGGCGCGTGATCCGTGCCTTGTAGACGTTGGCCTTCTTCTGTTCCCGGGACGGTATCTCTATCGACAGGTCGTACAGCTTCTGGCCGTCAACCAGCGCGACGCGCAACTCCTCCTGCTGGGTTGCGTTGATCAGCATTCTTTTCATTTGCCCCTTCCGAGGTCGATGGGGCCGTGCGGCGGCTGATGTCTGAATACGTCTGGACGCGGAGCGCGGGGCTCCGCAGGCGTGGACCCCGCCCGCCGGCATCCGGGCAGCGGCCGGTGGCCAGCTGCGGTTGGTGTCCGGGATGCAGAGGGGAAGTCGACACGCGCGGGGATTCTTTCATCCGAGCCTACGGCCGGCGATGGTCTGGTCCATCCAGACCAACTAACATGCGGCGCCTGCCCGGCGCGACACGGTCGGTGGACCGGGATGCGAGAGGGAGGGACCGCGTACCGGTCGGTCGCCAGGCCACGCTTCGCGGGACCTGCGCCAGGCCGACCTGACGGGCGCGTACGATAGCAGCGTCGCGCTCGGAAAATCAACACCTTAGGGAAACTGGATGAGTGAGGGCCGAAACTCGCGGACCGGCGTGCGGCGGCAGCGCGTCGCAGCCGCCGATGCCGGCCAGCGCCTCGACAATTTCCTGCTGCGGGAATTGAAGGGAATCCCGCGCAGCCGCGTCTACCGGCTGCTGCGCCGCGGCGAGGTCCGCGTGAACGGCTCGCGCTGCCGGCCGGACTACCGCCTCGCCGAGCAGGACGAGGTCCGGCTGCCGCCGGTGCGTCTGGATCCGGCCGAGCAGGGCGCCGGACGCGTGCCCGATTCGCTGCGCGAGCAGCTGCGCCGGGCCATCGTGCACGAAGACGAGCGGATCCTCGTGCTCGACAAGCCGTCGGGGGTCGCCGTGCACGGCGGCTCGGGTCTCGCCTTCGGCGTCATCGAGGCGCTGCGCGCGGACCGGCCGGACGAGGAACTGGAACTCGC
>JBFGAO010000272.1:0-2142 GCA_041568095.1 Steroidobacteraceae bacterium
GGCGCTGGTCGCCGGTGCGCGGCTGCGCACGCTCGCGGGCGGCCGTGCGGGCCTGCAGCTCGCGGACGGGACCTCGCTGCGGCTCGCACCGGGCACGACGCTGACGCTCGAGGCCACGGAGCGGCTGTACCTTGCCGGCGGCACTGCCTATGTCGACACCGGCCTGCAGGGCAGCGGGCTCGAGCTCGCGACGCCAATGGGCACCGCGCGGGATATCGGCACGCAGTTCGAACTGCAACTGTCCGGCCGGGCGCTGCGGCTGCGCGTGCGCGAGGGCGCCGTCGACGTGGACCATGCCTCCGGCCAGTTCCGCTCGGCGGCCGGCGAGCAGCTGACCATCGACCCGCTAGGCGGCGTCACGCGCAGAGAATTCGCGCCGGACGACCCCGCGTGGCGCTGGGCCGAGGCACTGGCGCCGGCACCGGACGTGGACGGCCGGCCGGCCAGCGTGCTGCTGGAATGGGCGGCACGCGAGACGGGCCGACGCCTCGCCTATGCAAGCGACGAGCTCGAACGCCGTGCCCGCGCCGTGATCCTGCACGGCAGCGTGCAGCACCTCGCGCCGCTGGAGGCACTGGACGCGATGCTCGCGACCACCGACCTCGCCTACGTGCTGCGCGGGTCTACAATCGAGGTCCGCGAACGAACCGGACCCTGAACGGGAATGAGCAGGCTGCCCCGCAACCGGACGCCCGGTTCCGGCGGCGGTCGCAGCGGGGCAGGACGCCGGGCTGCATGGCTGGCCGTGCTGGCCCTCGTTCCCGCCGTGGCGATCGCCGACGGCTACCGCGGGCTGACCCTCGAGCAGGCGCTGGACCTGCTGCGCCGGGACGGGCTTGCGCTCGTCTGGAGCAGCGACCTCGTAAAGCCCTGGATGCGCGTCGCCGAGGAGCCGCAGGCTGGCGATGCACGCGCCACGCTCGGCCAACTGCTCGCGCCCTGGGAGATCGCGGTCCGCGACGGGCCTGGCGGCACGCTGCTGCTGGTGCGCAAGCCGAGCGCGGCGCCAAGGCGTGCCGCGCCGGGTGCGCCGCTGCGTCCCGCGCCGGCGCCGCTGGACGAGGTCGTCGTCAGCGCCAGCCACTACCGCTTCGGCGCGCCCGCGCTGGTGCCGCCCGCGGTGTTCACGGCGGCCGACCTGGAGCTGCTGCCGGACCTGGGCGAGGACCCGATGCGCGCCGTGTCGCGGCTGCCGGGCGTCGCGCGTGCGGACTTCAGCAGCCGCACTCAACTGCGCGGCGGCGCCAGCAACGAGACGCTGGTGCGCTTCGACGACCTGCGGCTCTACAACCCGTTCCACTTCAAGGATTTCCTCGGCGTCTTCAGCACCATCGATCCCGGCATCGTCAGCGACGTCAGCGTCTACACCGGCGGTTTCCCGGTCAGTTTCGGCGACCGCAGCAGCGGCGTGATCGACATCCGGCCGCGGCTGACCGGCGACGGGCTGCAGGGCCAGGCGCTCCTGAGCCTGCTGAGCGCCGGCGTGACGGCCGGGCGCAGCTTCAACGGCGGCTCCAGCGACTGGCTGGTCTCGGCGCGGCGCGGGAACATGGACCTGTTCTTCGACGTCGCGAGCCAGACCAACCTCGGCCGGCCGAAGTACCACGACCTCTACGCACGGGTCGGCCACCGGCTCAGCGACACGCTGGCGGTGTCGGCCAACCTGCTCGCCTTCAACGACCGGCTCGAGGCCTTCGACAGCGACCGCGAGGAGCGCGCGCGCGCGGAGTACCGCGACCACTATGGCTGGCTGCGCGCCGACTTCGGCAGCGGCGACGGTGCCGGCGGGCGCCTGTTGCTCGCGCGCACGCGCCTCGCGAGCGAGCGCGCCGGCAACGCAGTGCTGCCGGGTGTCGCGAGCGGCTCGCTCGAGGACCGGCGCCGCTTCACGATCGACTCGCTGCAGGCCGACGGCTGGTGGCGCCTGGGCGAGCGCTCGCTGCTGCAGGCCGGTGCCGAGGCCCGGCGCCTGCGCGGCCACTATCGCTACGAAGACGAGGTCGAGTTCGACGTGCTGTTCCTGCTGCCCGGCGCGCCCGACGGGACCGGGCGCACGCGCTCGCTGGCGCTGCGGCCTTCGGGCACGCAGTACGGCGCCTACGTCAACTGGCGCTGGGAGCTGCTGCCGACGCTGGTCGCCGA
>JBFGAO010000273.1:0-2138 GCA_041568095.1 Steroidobacteraceae bacterium
GACCGGCACTTCCCCGAGGGCTGGCGCGCGCTGGCGCTGAACGGCGCCGAGTACATCGTCAACCCGTCGGCGACGGTGGCGGGCCTCAGCAAGTACCTGTGGGAACTCGAGCAGCCGGCCTCGGCTGCGGCCAACGGCGTGTTCATCGGCGCGATCAACCGCGTCGGCAGGGAAGAACCCTGGGCGGACCGGATGGGCGAGTTCTACGGCTCCAGTTACATCGTCAACCCGCGCGGCAAGATCGAGGCGCAGGCCAGCTACGACAAGGACGAGCTGCTGGTGCACACGATCGACCTGAACATGGTCCGCGAGGTCCGCAACACCTGGCAGTTCTTCCGGGACCGCCGTCCGGAGACCTACGGCCCGCTGGTCTGAACCGATGGCGGAACTGAAGACCGTCAGCACGGCCGTCGAGGTCGACGGCTTCGTCGAGCTGGATGCCGGCACGGACGTCACGACCAGCCGTCGCTACAACGCCGACATCGCGCCGACGCGCGTGCACCAGCGGACCTGGAACCACTGGCACATCGCCGCGCTGTGGGTCGGCATGTCGATCTGCGTGCCGACCTACACGCTGGGCGGCGTGCTGACGGCCTACTTCGGGCTGTCGGTCGGCGAGGCGCTGTGGACCATCTTCGTCGCCAACGTGATCATCCTGGTCCCGCTGACGCTGAATGCGTTCCCGGGCACCAAGTACGGCATCCCGTTCCCGGTCGTGCTGCGCTCGTCATTCGGCATCGTCGGCTCCAACGTGCCGGCGCTGATCCGCGCACTGATCGCCTGCGGCTGGTTCGGCATCCAGACGATGTTCGGCGGCATTGCCGTGCACCTGCTGCTGTCGGCGATGTTCGACGACTGGGCCGCGCTCGGCAGCAAGGGCGAGGTCGCGGGCTTCTTCATCTTCTGGGTCGCCAACCTGTGGGTCGTGATCCGCGGCGCCGAGGCGATCAAGCACCTGGAGGCCTTCGCGGCGCCGCTGCTGCTGCTGGTCGGCGGCGGGCTCGCGCTGTGGGCCTGGCCGCAGGCCTCGGTGACGGAACTGCTGGCGCGGCCGCCGTCGCGGCCCGCGGACGCGCCGCTGCTCGGCTACTTCTTCGGCGGCCTGACGGCGATGGTGGGCTTCTGGGCGACGCTGTCGCTGAACATTCCGGACTTCAGCCGGTTTGCGCGCTCGCAGCGCAGCCAGATCGTCGGCCAGGTGCTTGGGCTGCCGCTGACGATGTTCCTGTTCGCCGGGCTCGGCGTGCTGCTGACGGCGGCCTCCGCCGACCTCGTCGGCGAGACGATCTCCGACCCGATCCGGCTGATCGGCCGGATCGACAGCCCGTTCTGGGTCGTGCTGTCGATGATCGTGATCATCCTCGCGACGATCTCGACCAACACCGCGGCGAACATCGTCTCGCCGACCAACGACTTCCAGAACGTCGCGCCTCGGCTGATCGACCAGACCCGCGGCGTGCTGCTGACCGGCCTGGTGGGCGTCGTGCTGATGGGATGGGAACTGCTGAAGAAGATGGGCTGGCTTCAGTCGGACGTCAGCGTCGAGAGCCTGTACTCGAACTGGCTGATCGGCTACTCGAGCCTGCTCGGGCCGATCGCCGGGATCATGATCGTCGACTACTTCGTGATCCGCCGGCAGCGCTACGACCTGCCGGGGCTGTACCGCGACGACGGGCCGTATCCTGCGTGGAACAGGGCGGGATTCATCGCCTTCCTGCTGCCGGTCGCGCTGACGCTGGTGGCGATCACGACCGGCCGGCTCGGCTGGTTCTACGACTACGGCTGGTTCACGGGATCCCTGCTGGGCGGGATGATCTATTATCTGCTCGGCAGGAGGGGGTGATGGCCATGGCAGTGCTGGTAAAGGGCGGAACGGTCGTCACGGCGGAGCAGACGCTGCGCGCGGACGTGCTGTGCCGGGATGGGAAGATTGTCGAGGTCGCGGAGGGCATCGACGCGCCGAAGGGCTGCGAGGTCGTCGATGCCGGCGGCCAGTACGTGATGCCGGGCGGCATCGACCCGCACACGCACATGCAATTGCCGTTCATGGGCACCGTCGCCAGCGACGACTTCTACACCGGCACGGCGGCCGGGCTCGCGGGCGGCACGACGATGATCATCGACTTCGTGATCCCCGA
>JBFGAO010000274.1:0-2125 GCA_041568095.1 Steroidobacteraceae bacterium
CAGCGCGTAGATCAGCAGCAGCACCGCCGACAGCGGCGCGACGCCGAAGAAGAACGCGAGGCGCGAGACCTGGATCTCGTCGAAAACGAGGTACAGCCGCGCGTCGCCGCGCTCGGAGACGTGCACGAGGGGCGCCTGGCCGTCCGCGCGCTTGACGCGCTGGAACCCGGGCTCGAGGCCCTGCAGCCAGCCGGGGACCGCGTCCCCGTGGTCGGGGTGCGACAGGAAACCGAGCATGTTGCGCGTGTCCGGCCGCGCTGCGGCCGGGTCCCGGGCGTAAAGCGCCCAGTAGTGCTCGGCCTCCCCGTCGAGCGCCTCCTCCACGAGCACGCCCTCGACGACGCGCGCGGCGGCCCAGACTCCGACGACGACGGCGACGGAGATCGCGAGCGCCTGGAGCAGGAACACGCGGACCAGGCGGCCCGCCAGCGAGGTCCTCCCGGTCCGCAGCAAGCCCGGTCCTCCAGTCAGCTGACGAGCCGCTCCGCGTCGCGTCGCGGTTGCCTGAAACGGTAATGGCCGACGAGCCATTCCCGGCCGCCACGATAGCCGAACAGCTCCGCGCAAGCCATGAAGAACATGCGCCAGCGCTGCAGCTGCAGGCCAGGGTCGTCCGCCCCTGCCCGGCCGGCAAGCAGCGCGAGGACCTCCTCGCTGCGCGCGTCCAGGCGCTCCAGCCAGGCCTCGGCCGTCCTCTGGTAGTTGACGCCGCTGACGGGCCAGACCTGCTCGAGCTCGAGGTCGTCCTGGAAGCGGGCCAGCGTGCCGAGCGCGGGCATCAGCCCGCCCGTGAAGAAGTGCCTTCCCATCCAGTTCCCGTCGCCATCGGTCTCGAACGGGTACGCATAGCGGCGGTGGCAGAACAGGTGCACGAACAGCCTGCCGTCGTCCTCGAGCCATCCCGAGATCCTTCGCAGCAGCACGCGGTAGTTGCGGACGTGCTCGAACATCTCGATCGACACGATGCGGTCGTAGCGACCTTCTGGCTCGAAGCGGTTGACATCGGCAGTCACGACCCGCAGCCGGTCGCTGACGCCCAGCTCGCGGGCGCGCGCCTCGATGAACTGGCGCTGCGTCCGGGAATTCGACACGGCCGTGACCTGCGACGACGGCTGCCGCTGCGCGAGCCACAGGCTCAGCGATCCCCAGCCGCAGCCCAGGTCGAGCACCCGCTGGCCGTCCTCGAGCAGCGCGCGCTGCGCATACAGTTCGAGCATCGCGTCCTCGGCCTCTGCCAGGTCGCCTGCGCCGGACTGCCAGTAGCTGCAGCTGTACTTCAGGCGCGGGCCGAGCACGGCCTCGAAGAACGCCGCGGGCACCTCGTAATGCTGGCGGTTCGCCGCGTCGGTCTCGATCGCGACCGGACTCGCTGCCAGCGCGCCGATCAGGCCGTCAGGGCCCGCAGCCCTCGCCTGCGCGCGCGCCTCGGTGTGAAGGCGCTGCCGGAGCAGCCCGCGGATCCCCAGGCGTATCAGCGGGTCCGGCAGCAGGCCCCGCTCCGCAATGCTGATGACACTCATGCGTTGAACTCCATCTGTACGTCACTGATGCGGCGCTCGAGGAAACCGCCGCGGCAGTAGCAGAAATAGAACTTCCAGAGCCGCCGGAACGGCTCGTCGTAGCCCAGCGCCTCGAGGCGGCTGGCGGAATCGTCGAAGCGCCGCTCCCAGAGCTCCAGCGTTCGCGCGTAGTGCTGGCCGATGTCCTCGAGCCCGGTCAGCCTCAGTCCGGCGCCGGCGGCCGATGCGGTCAGCACCGACACCGACGGGATGAACGACCCCGGGAAGATGTAGCGCTGGATGAAGTCGACGTCGCGCAGTGCCCGCTCGTAGCGGCCGTCGTCTATCGTGATCGCCTGCAGCAGCATCCGCCCCCCGTCGCGCAGCAGGCGGCGACAGTGCCCGAAATAGCCGTCCAGGTAGCGGTGGCCGACTGCCTCGACCATCTCGACCGAGACCAGCCTGTCGTAGCGGCCCTGCATCTGCCGGTAGTCGCGGCGCAGCACGCGGACGCGGTGGGCCAGCCCTGCGTCGCGGACCAGCCGCGAGGCTGCCTCGAACTGCTGGCTGGAAATCGTCGTCGTGTCGACGTGGCAGCCGTACCTGGAGGCCAGGTGCACGGCGAG
>JBFGAO010000275.1:0-2115 GCA_041568095.1 Steroidobacteraceae bacterium
CCAGCGCGGCGCCGGCCAGCAGCGACGCGGCTGCTTGCGAGCCGAACACGACGAAATCGTTGACGGCCTGGATCCGGAAGCGCTCCTGCGGGCGGTAGCAACGCGTCAGCAGCGTCGTCGCAGCGATGAACATCAGGTTCCAGCCGACTCCCAGCAGCACCAGCGCCCACCAGTAGTGCGCGACCTGCTGGCCGAGCAGCACGCTGATCGCGACGCAGCCCGCCATCAGCAGCGCCCCGGCGGCGATGGTCGGGTGCACGCCGAGCCTCGCGATGATCCAGCCGCTGGCCAGCGACGGCAGGTACATCGCGAGGAAGTGGCTCTGGATCACGTTCTTGGTCGCGACCTCGTCGTGGTGGTCGACGACGTGCATGCTGATCGGCGTCGCCGTCATCAGGAAGCTCATCACCGCATAAGCCGACAGCGCCGCGAGCACGGCCAGCAGGAACGAGGGCTGTGCGGCGATCTCGCCGAGCGCGCGCGGCTGCGCATGGGGCTGCGGATCCTCGGGCACCGACTCGGGCACGTGGCGCAGCAGCCACGCGGCACCGACGTAGAGCAGCGATGCGGCCACGAACGAGCCCGCGTACTCGGCGCCCGGCACAAGGCCGGCCGCCCGCACGCCGAGCTCGGGCCCGATCACGGCCGCAGCGAGCGAGCCGCTCATGACGATCGCGATCGCGCGGCTCGCCAGCTCCGGCTCGACATATTCCGCCGCAGCGAAGCGGTACTGCATCACCAGCGCGTTGTTCGAGCCGATGAACAGGCCGGCGGCACAGAACAGCCAGAAGTCACCTCGCGAGACCGCGAGCGCGGCGAGCAGGCAGCCGGCGGCCGCGAGCAGCGAACTGAGCAGGAACACCCGGCGGCGGCCGATGCGGCGCATTGCATGGCCGGCCGGCAGGATGCTGGCGGCGAGGCCCACGATCATCAGCGAGATCGGCAGCGTCGCGAGGGCCGGGCCGGGGGCCAGTCGGCTGCCGATGATGCCGCCGAGCAGCATCATCAGGAACCCGCCGGACGCACACAGGGCCTGGGTCGCGGAAAGGATCCAGACGTGCCGCATGGCCGCGATCCTACACGGATTACGTCGCACGGCCGCCGGGGCCTGTGAATTGGGTCACGACAACGCGCGCCGCCGTGATACATACTGGCGACGGGCGGAAAACCGCCCTTGAACATAATGACAGCGGCTGCGTGCGCCCCGGCGCGCGACGGCTGCGAGAGGGGATGGTGATGAAAAAGAGCAACCAGGACTCGGGCTCCGACGACGGCATCGTTGCGGAGGACCTTTCGCAGCTGGTCGAGCACATCGAGCTGACCGGCGAGCAGCCTATGGTCAGCGACCTCGGCTGGGAAATGGCCCGCCCGACCAGCGACTCCAGCATCGAGCCAGTGCTCGACGACGACGGCGACTACGAAGAGCCTCCCTGCCTGTCGCTCGAGGACGAGCCGGCCTCCGGGGATGACGACCCCGTGATCGACCTGCAGGACTTCACGGACACTGAGCTCGACGTCGGCCGCCGGCTGAAGGATGCCGAGGACGAGCAGCTGAAGCTCGCCGCGGAACTCGCAGCCGACCGCGGCCGCTGGGAGCAGCGGCTCGCGACGGTCCAGGAGGAATTGTCGGACCGCAACCGGCAGATCAGCGAGCGCGACTCCGAGATCGAGGAGCTGTCCGCGCAGCTGGCGTCGCTGACGCTGGAGCGCGACGGCCTGCGCGCGCAGCTGCGCGAGCTGCGCGGCTCGTCCCACGTGGACGACGACGATGGCCGGCCGCGGCCGATGCCCGGCGACTCGGCGATCATCAACATGAAGGAGCGGCTGCGCGAGCGCGCCTGCGCATTGCTGGTCGCGCGCGAGGAGATAGACCGCCTGAAGGCCGAGCGCGAGGATCTGGTCGCCGGCCTGGCCGAGCGTGGCGAATTCATCCAGCAGCTGCACCAGAAGCTGCAGGCGCTGCGCGGCAACGGCAAGAGTGGCGACCTGCGGCAGCTGGTCTCGCGCCTGTTCGGCGCGCAGCCGCCGCCGGCGCCGGGACGCAAGTCGCGCTCCAGCGAGGCGGCGACCGAGCCGTCGCCGGTTCCGCAGTCGCGGCGAGAGGCGGCCAAGCCC
>JBFGAO010000276.1:0-2110 GCA_041568095.1 Steroidobacteraceae bacterium
CGAGGAAGCCGCGGCCCAGGAGGCGGCCGAGCGGGCGCGGCTCGCAGAGTTCGAAAGGCAGAGTTCCCGGGAACTGGCCGCGGTGGACGCGGCGCGCGCGGAGCGCGACCGGGCGCTGCGCCGCATGACTGCGCAGATCCGGAGCAACAGCGACACGATCGCCAAACTGCGCCGCGAGGCGGCCGCACTCGAGAAGCTGGTCGAGGACCTGCGGCGCGCGTTGCGGGACCTGCCGCCGCCAGGCGGGCAGGCATTCGAACGCGTGCGCGGGCGCCTCGCGTGGCCGGTGCCGGGCAAGGTCGTCGCGCGCTACGGGCAGGCGCGCGGTGGCGGCCTGCGCTGGAACGGCGTGCTGATCGAGGCGGCGCGCGGCACCGAAGTGCGCGCGCTCTACGACGGGCGCGTGGCCTTCGCCGACTGGCTGCCCGGCATGGGCCTGCTGATGATCCTGGACCACGGCGGCTACCTGAGCCTTTACGGCCACAACGAGCAGCTCTTCAAGGCTGCCGGCGAACTGGTCAGCGGCGGCGAGGTCATTTCATCGGTCGGTGACAGCGGGGGCCGCAACAAGCCCGGCCTGTACCTCGAGATCCGGCGTGGCACCCAGCCGGTGGATCCGGCGCCCTGGTTTCGCCGCCCGGCGCCCTGAACGGCGGAATTCGGGCAAACTGCGGATTACGTCAAAGACGGACCGGGGGGCCTTCGGCGACGCTGCGACCAAATGCCGGCCGTGTGCCGGACAGGGATGTTTGAACCCGTGACCACGAACGCGCCGTCGTTGCCCCAGCACCTGGCCAGCTCCCGGCCGGACCTGGAACCCTACGGCCTGCTGTTGCGGATGCTGATGCCGCGGGCCCTGGGGATCGGCTTCTACGACTCGCAGGGCAAGGCGATGTGGGTCGCCGACGGCTACGACGGGCCCGACCCGACGCCGCTGGTCCAGGCCGCGCTGCACCAGCCGCCGCCCGCGACGACCAGCGGCATAGACGGCTTCGGCCAGGATCATGAGGGCGCGCCGGCCTACGTGTTCCGGCTGCACAACGAGGATGGCGACGTCATCGCGGTCACGACGCTGCTGACCCGTGACGGCGAGAACCGCCCCTATTCCTTCGTCCAGCACCTCGTGCAGCCCGCGCTCGAGTGCCTGCAGCGCGAGCTGGAGGCCCGCAACAGCGTCAACAGTCTCACGCGCGCGCTGCGCTCCCGCGACGACGACCTGGACCTGCTGCTGAAGCTGGCGCCGGAAGACGCCGAGGGACAGGTGCATGGCGACGAACTCGGCGCGCTGGTGCAGGCCAGCGTCGACCACCTCGGCTGCATGCTCGGCGCGCTGGTCGTGCCGGAGCGCAATGTCGCCATCTGCCGCGCGCCGGCCGACGGCCGGCCGCAGGTCGAAGTGCTGACCAAGATCCACCGCCACCTGCTGAACTGGGCGCAGCTGCAGCGGCGCACGCTGGTGATCAACAAGATCAAGTCGCGGCCGGTCGACCTGCCGCCGCTGAAGATCCTGTCCACGCCGGTGCGCCACGCCTCGGGCCGCGTCGTCGGCTTCCTGGCACTGTTTCGCGAGGCGGGCGGCGCCGACTTCGAGCCCCGCCTCGAACGTCTCACGGAGCTGCTGTCGCGCCGCATCACGACGACGCTGCAGAACAACTTTGACCAGCTGACCGCGCTGCTGACGCGCCCGGCCTTCGAGGGCCAGGTTCGCGCGGTGCTGGCCGGGCGGGACGAGGAACTGAAGGACTGCGTGCTGTACATCGATGCGGACCGCATGCACGTGATCAACGACAACTTCGGCATGCACGTCGGCGACGAGCTGATCGGCAAGATCGCCGAGGTGCTGCGCAAGAAGCCGCGGCCCGGCGCGCTGGCGGCGCGCATCGCCGGCGACCGCTTCGCCGTGTTCCTGCCGGAGTGCGAGCTGGAGTTCGCCAAGCAGATCGCGGAGATGGTCCGCCGGCTCTGCAACGAACTGACCTACGCGCGCGGCGAGGGCACGGTGCAGGTCTCCGTCAGCATCGGCGTCGCCGAGCTGCCGCCGGGCCAGAACCCGCTCGCGCACGGGCTCGCGAGCGCCGAGATCGCCTGCAAGGCCGCCAAGGACCGCGGC
>JBFGAO010000277.1:0-2089 GCA_041568095.1 Steroidobacteraceae bacterium
AGGCGTTCATTGCGTCCGGCCAGCACCAGGATCGTCGGGCCGTCGCCGGACGCGGTCGCCCGCGCGATCGCGGCGACGACGGAATCGATGCCGAGGCCCAGCCCGCCGCCGAGCACCAGCAGCACCGGCCGCGCGGCATCGAGGCCGAGCCGGCGCCGCGCAGCCGCCGGCTCCGGCGGTGTGGCGAACTCGGGCATCAGCGGGATGCCGGTCACGTCGACGCCCCCGGGCACGCGCCCGCGCAGCCTCTGGCGCATCGACTCGTCGGCGACGCAGTAGCGGTCGACGCTGTCCTGGACCCAGAAGTCGTGCACGCCGTAGTCGGTCAGCACGCCGGTCAGCGGCGCGTCGAGGCGCCCCCGCGCCTTCAGGCTGGCGGCCAGCGCCGCCATGTTGACCTGGGTCGCGACGACGGCGTCGGGGCCGAACTGCTCGATGCAGCGCTGCAGACGCTTCGCGAGCAGGCGCCAGCCCCGGTGCACGATGGCCTGCTGGCGCAGCTGCGAGAGCGGCGAGCCGGCGCGCCGCGGCTGCGTCAGGAACCCGGCGAGCTCGCGGTACAGCAGCCGGTCCAGCCAGTGGCGCCCGCCGTCCGCGGGTGGCGTGTCCGGCAGCGGCTCGATCAGGCCGTCGAGGTCGTGCAGCAGCGCGGGCAGCGGCTCGCCGCGCTCGAGGATGTCGCGCCAGCTGTGCTGGTCGAGCTGGTACAGGTGCTGGTACAGGCCGGGACGCTCGGTCACGAGGCGCAGGTAGGTCTGCTGCAATGCGCGCGCGACGCCGGCGTCCAGCAGCGACCAGAAGTCCACGGTCTCGGTGCGGATCGCGTCGGCGCCGGCCGCGTCCTGCAGCGCCCGCTCGATCGCCGCCGCCGCGCGACTGTGGCCGGTGCCGAGCCCGGAGGTCAGCAGCAGCACGCGCGGGCGCCGGCCCCGCAGCGAGCGTTGCGGGAAGCCGAAAGTCGCGACGGCAGTCGCGATCAGTGGCCGGGACAGGTTCATCGTGGCGAGCCTCCTTGCCCGCCGGACAGCTTACTACTCCGGTGCCGGTACCGCCGTCGGGGGCTGCCGCAGCGCAAGATCGACCCGGTCGCCGACGGCGAGCCAGTCGCCGGCTCCTGCTGCGACCGTGCAGTTGACGCCGAAAGTCACGCCGCGCAGCGCCGGGTCCCAGCGGTAGCCGCGCAGCGTCGCGAGCGGCTGCTGGCCGGGATCGCGCGAGCCGTCCTGCTGGTCGGTCGTCGTCGTCACGCAGCGCGTGCAGGGCTTGGCCGCGCGCAGCAGAACGCTGCCGCTGCAGAACGAGGCGGCGGCATCCTCGGCGTGGGCCGCGACGCCGTCGATGACGACGTTGGGTCGGAAGCGGTCCATCGGGACCGGCGCGGGCAGCCGCGCATTGAGCGCGTCCAGCGACGCCGTCGAGGTCAGCAGCAGCGGGTAGCCGTCGGCGAAGCCCACCGGGGCAGGCTCGGGGCCGGCCCAGGCCGGATTGGCGTGGCGCGGACGCGCGTCGTCGAAGCGGACCAGGCGCAGCGCCCCGCCGGCAACAGCCGAGAACCAGCGCGCGGCGGCGGCGCCGGCGTCGATGCCGAGGCAGTCGTCGTCCCAGATCCGGACCTCGACGACATCGCCGCAGGCATCCACGGGCAGCTCGAACGGCGCGCGGCCCGGCGCGGCCAGCCGCAGCAGCCGGCCCTCGATCGCCGTCGTGACCGTCGCGAGCAGCGGGTGGCTGCGCTGCGACACGAAGCGGCCGCGCTCGTCGACCAGCATCCAGCGCCGGTCCCATTCGAGACCGGCCGGCGTCAGCCGCGCGCGCGACAGTGCGATGCCGCGGCAGGACTTGACCGGGTAGACGTGCAGGGCGGTGATCTGCGCCATGCCGGCGATCGTATCGGCCCGGCAGGACTCAGGGCCAGTAGGGCTTGCGCAGCTCGCGCTTCAGCAGCTTGCCGTTGGGATTGCGCGGCAGCGCGTCGCGGTACTCGACCCGCGCCAGCCGCTGCTGCCGGCCCAGGCGCTCGTTGGCCCAGGCGCGCAGCGTTTCCGCGTCCAGGTCGCCATGCTGCGGGCGTAGCATGACGAGGCCCAGC
>JBFGAO010000278.1:0-2086 GCA_041568095.1 Steroidobacteraceae bacterium
AGCCCTCGACCGCCTCGATCGGTGCGCGGCCCGCGCGGTACTCGGCCTCCGCGAGGCGGCAGGTCTCGAGCGGGTCGAGCAGCCCGACGTTGAGGTAGGGCGACAGCAGCGAGTGGTTCAGGAAGGGCTCGCCGGCCAGCATCGCGTCCTGCGTCGCGCCGAAGCCGGGCAGCGCGGGGCGCAGGAAATGCCGCAGCGCGCGCCGGGCCTGCGCGCGCGTGGCCGCGAAATGGAAGGGCTCGAGCCGCCCGACATGCCCGTCGAAGCGGCGCTTGACCAGCGCCAGCACGCGGCGCGTCGTCGCGTCCGGCCGGAAGCGCGGCGGCCGGCGGAATTTCATGCCTTTCCCGGCAGGCCGGCGGTTCTCTGCGTCGTAGTTCCAGCGCCCGCCGGCCGGCTCGTCGCCGTTCATCAAGAGTCCGGTGCGGCGACGCATCACGCGGTAGAAATGCTCCATCTGCAGCTGGCGCCGGCCGCTGGCCCAGTCGGCGAACTCACGCTCGCTGCACAGGAAGCGCTCATCGGCGTGGATCTCGACCCGCAGGCCCAGCTCGCGTTGCCAGCGCCGTTGCATCTCGCGCACCCGGCACTCGCCGGCCTCGGTGCAGCGCAGCCGCGCCGGCCGGTGGCGCGCGATCGCGCGCTCGAGCTCGCCACCGAAGCTGCCGGTATTGCCGTCGTCGTCGAGCCGCACGTAGTCGACCTGCCAGCCGGCCTCGCGCAATTCAGCCGCGTAATGGCGCATCGCCGACAGCACGAAGGCGATCTTCTTCTTGTGATGTGGCACGTAGCTCGTCTCGTCGGCGACCTCGCACATCAGCACGACGCTGCTGGCACGGTCCGCACCTTTCAGTGCAGGCAGCGTCGGCGTCAGCTGGTCGCCCAGCACGAACACCAGCGTCTGCGCCTTGCCCTTGCGCTTGCCGCTCATGGCGGCACCGGCTTGCCGTCCCAGGCGAACACGCCGCCGCTGTCGGCGGCCGTCAGACCGTCGAGGACCTCGAGCAACTGCCGCGCCGCGCGCGCGGGCGTGAACAATTTCCCTGCCGGCACATTGCGCTGGAAGGGCTTCGACAGCGCCGTATCCACGGTGCCCGGGTGCAGGCCCACGCAGATTGCCTCCGGCGATTGCCGCGCCAGCTCGATCGCGAGCGTCCGGAGCAGCTGGTTCAGCGCGGCCTTCGACGCGCGGTAGGCATGCCAGCCGCCGAGCCGGTTATCGCCGATGCTGCCGACCCGCGCCGACAGCGCCGCGAATACCGCAGGGCCCTTGCGCGGCAGCAGCGGCAGGAAGTGCTTTGCGACCAGCGCCGGGCCGATGCTGTTGATCGTGAAGGCCCGTGCGAGCGTGTCGGCCTCGAGTGCCCGCCAGTTCTTCTCCGGCGCGATGCCCTCGCCGTGCAGCAGGCCGGTCGCGAGGATCACGAGCCGCGGCCGGCCGAGCGCCTTCGCCTGTGCGGCCGCAGCGACGATGCTGGCCTCGTCGGTAATGTCGATCACGGCGGTCTCGACCGGCGAGCCGGCAGCCGGCGCCGGCTGGCGCGACAGCGCGAGCACCGCCGCGTAGCGCCCGTCGGCTGCCAGCGCCGAGACCAGCGCCCGGCCGATGCCGCCACTGGCGCCGATCACGACTGCGATGTCGCGCGCCTGTGCCTTGCTGCGTCCCTGCACCATGATCCGCCGCGCGCCGGCTACAGCAGCTCCAGCAGCCGCTCGGGCGGGCGCGCGATCACGGCGCGGCCACGGTAGACCAGGATCGGCCGCTGCAGCAGCACCGGATGGGCCGCGATCAATTCGAGCAGTTCGCGGTCCGGTGCGTCATCGGGCGGATTGAGGCCGGTGTTCAGCGCCTCGCCCCTGCGAAGCATGTCCGCGGCCGGGACGCCGAGCAGCCGCTGCAATTCGGCCAGCTCGGCGGCGTCCGGTGGCTGCTCCTGGTACTCGACAATGGGCACGTCGACGCCGCGCTGCTGCAGCAGCGCCAGTGCCTGGCGGCACTTGCTGCAGCGGGGATTGAAGTAGAGCCTGTCGTCCATTGCCCATCGCCAGTGTTGATGACGACGTTTGTGCCATGACCATCGCTTGC
>JBFGAO010000279.1:0-2086 GCA_041568095.1 Steroidobacteraceae bacterium
ACGCCGCCGCGGTCACGGCGCTGTTCGCGGATCCCGCGACCGGGCCGGTCGAGGTGCTGGTCAACAACGCCGGGCTGCAGCACGTCAGCCGGCTCGAGGACTTCGACCCGCAGCGCTGGCAGCAGCTGGTCGCCGTGATGCTGGCCGGCGCCGCAAACACGATGCGCGCGGCGCTGCCCGGGATGCGCGCGCGCGGCTTCGGGCGCATCGTCAACATCGGATCGATCCACTCGCTGGTCGCGTCGCCCTACAAGAGCGCCTATGTCGCCGCGAAGCACGGCCTGATCGGGCTGTCGAAGGTCGTCGCGCTGGAGACTGCCGATGCCGACATCACGGTCAACACCGTGTGCCCGGCCTACGTCCGGACGCCGCTGGTCGACAGGCAGATCGCGGCGCAGGCCCGCGAGCACGGCCTGCCCGAGGAGCGCGTGATCCGCGAGATCATGCTGAAGCCGATGCCGAAGCAGGCCTTCATCACGATCGACGAGATCGCCGCCGCGGTCGAGTACCTTGCCAGCGACGCGGCGCGCAACGTGACGGCCCAGGCGCTGGCCCTCGACGGCGGCTGGACCGCGCAGTAGGGCCCCGTGGACCCGGTCCCGGCGCCCGCCCCGCTGATTCCCGACATCCTGCGGCTGAACGGCCGCTGGCGGCGGCGCCAGCCGGCCGTGACTTGTGCCGGCGAGACGCTGGACTGGGGCGAGTTCGACGCCGGCACCGAGCGCGTCGCCAACGCGCTGGCCGCGCTCGGGGTCGGGCGCGGCGATGCGGTCGCGGTGCTGATGGACAACGGCCTGCCGATGGTCGAGGCGATGTTCGGCGCGCTGAAGGCCGGCGCCTGCGTCGTGCCGCTGAACCTGTCCGTCAGCGACGACGGCATCGCCGGCATGCTGCGCGACGCGTCGGCGCGCACCGTGATCGCGACGCCGGCGCAGCGCGCGCGCCTCGACGCGATGCGCGCATCGCTGGACGGCGCCGTCGGCAGCTGGATCTGCGTGGACGGCGGCGCCGGCTGGACCGGCTACGCGGCCTGGCGCGACGCGGCATCGTCGCGCCGCGCGGCGGCCCGGCCTCGACCCGAGGATCCCTGCAACATCATCTACAGCTCCGGCACGACGGCGCTGCCCAAGGGCATCGTGCACAGCCACCAGCGACGCATCGAGTGGGCCTACGACGTGGGCCTCGCGCTTCGCTACAGCTCGTCGACGGTCGCGATCTGCCCGGTCGGGCTGTTCTCGAACATCAGCTGGGTCGCGATGCTGTGCTCGTTCCTGGCCGGCGGCTCGATCGTCGTGATGGAGCGCTTCGACGCGGCAGAGTTCCTCGCGCTGGTCGAGCGGCACCGCTGCACGCATGTCGCGATGGTGCCTCTGCAGTTCCAGCAGGTCGCCGAGCACCCGGACTTCCGGCGCCGCGACCTGTCCTCGCTGCGCGCCGCCTGCACGGTCGGCTCGCCGATGCACCCGGTGCTGAAGCGGCGCCTTGCCGCGCAACTCGGCTGCGAGCTTATCGAGCTGTACGGCCTGACCGAGGGCATCATCACGACGCTGGACCCGGAGCAGGCCGCCGTACGCGCCGAATCGGTCGGCAAGCCGGTGCCCGGCACCGACCTCGCGATCATCGACGAGCACGGCCGCTTGCTGCCGGCCGGCGAGGTCGGCGAGATCGTCGGCTGGTCCCGCTTCGTGATGAGCGGCTATCACAACCGGCCCGATGCGACCGCGGAAGCGCTGTGGCAGGACGCCGGGGGCCGGACCTGGCTGCGCACGGGCGACCTCGGCCGCGTCGACGAGGACGGCTACCTGTACGTCGTCGACCGCAAGAAGGACATGATCCTGTCCGGCGGCCAGAACGTGTTCCCCGCCGACCTCGAGGCCGTGCTGAAGCAGCACCCCGCCGTGTTCGACTGCGCCGTGATCGGCATCCCGCACGAGAAGTGGGGCGAGACGCCGCTGGGCCTCGTCATGCTGCGCCCGCAGCATGGCGACCTGGACGCGGAATCGCTGCGCGCCTGGGCCAACGAGCGCCTTGGCCGGCAGCAGCGGCTGGCGCGGGTCGAGTACCGCGACGCGCTGCCGCGCAATCC
>JBFGAO010000280.1:0-2081 GCA_041568095.1 Steroidobacteraceae bacterium
ACTGCACGCAGCCGCGGCCCCCGATCATCGCGCCCACCTGGGTCCCGCCCAGCGTCTCCGCCGCGCCCTGCAGCGACTGGCACCACTCGGCGAAGTCGCGCTGCTGCCGCGTCGCGGTGCCCGCCGGGCAGTTCATGCCCGCACCCAGCGGCTGCGCGGTCACGTAGGTAGCCGCGGCGTACCGGTTCAGCGCGATGCGCCCCGTCATGTCGTGCAGCAGCACCAGCGCCTGCGAGCGCTGGTAGGACTCCATCTGCAGCACGTTGAGCCGTCCCTGCAGCGCGACCAGCGCCAGCAGGCCGACGGCCAGGATCACCATCGAGACCAGCACCTCGATCAGCGAGATGCCGCGCTGCCGCGGCGCTGCGCGCGTGGACATCGTCACCACTTGTTCGCCGGCGTCTTGACGCCGCGGCTGTTGAGGCTGAGGTTGCCGTCGCGCACCTGCGCGCCGATCGCGGTGAAGTTCACCGTGAAGCCCGGCGGCGGGCCTGCAGGCGTCGCGAGGTCGATCGCGAAGGTGTAGTGCGGCGTCAGCTCCGGCGGCAGCGTGTAGTTCAGCTGCGCCGCGGTCGCATAGGTCCGGTTCGCGACGAAGAACTGCTGCTGGCGGTTGACGATGTCCATCATGGCGGTCTGTGCGGCGCGCCGGTGGCCCTTGCGCACCGAGTCCCGGTAGGTGTTCAGCGCGATGCCGGCAAGGATCGCGACAATCACCAGCGTGATCATCAATTCGATCAGCGTCAGGCCGCGTTGCGTGCGCGCAGTATGGCTATTCATGCACATGGGGCCGACCCTAGCCGCCTGCGCGGCGGCGTTGCAGCGGTTTCCGACGTGCGGCCGCCTGCGGCGCACGAACGGTCATCGCGTTTTCCATATCCCGCACCCGCGGGAACTGCGGTTGACATATGATCCGCGGCCGCCGCGCCGCGGACTGTGACGCGCCGCGCGGTTTCCGTGACCTCAGCCCGCCGGCGCCGCCGATTCGGGCGTCACGCAGGGCCAGTAACCGGGCTCGCCCGGGCCGGCGGCCGCCTCGGCCGCGACGCCCCAGCCGGCCACCGCCAGCAGGCGCCCGCCGGCATAGATCAGCGGCAGCCGGCCACGCCGCCAGGGCTCGACGCCGGTCTCCTGCCACCATTGCTTCAGCGGCTTGGCCGGCCGGTCCGCCGCGAGTCGCACACGCTCCCCGCCCTGCCGGAAACGGACGGTCAGCGGGCCGTCCAGGGCGGCCGCCGCGATGCCCTCCCCGGTTCGCGGCTGCAGCGCCAGCGACCCGAGTCCGCAGGGCAGCGCGAGCGGCTCGCCCAGCCGCAGGCTTCCCTGCCAGTCCGGATCCGGCACGGGCCCCAGCGGCGCCATGGCATAGAGCCGGTCGCGGTAGCGGCGGACCTCGCCGCCGGGCCAGGCAACCAGCGGCATTGCATCCTCGCGCGCCGGCAGCAGGTCGTCCTGGATCGCGGCGAGCCGCGCCGCCGAAGGCACCGTGAGCCCCTGCCCCGCCAGCCAGCGGCGCAGCGCGTTCGCCTGCCGGGCCCGCGGCAACGCGGCGAGCGCATCGGCCCGCAGCCGCTCGCCGTCCAGCAGGCCCGCGAGGTCCGCGTCGGCCAGCCCCTCGAGCAGCGCCTGCGCCTCGCCCAGCAGCGCCGCGCTGCGCCCGACGGTCTGCGCCGCCGCCGGCCAGCGCGCCAGCACGCCAGGCAGCACCTCGCGGCGCAGCCAGGCCCGGTCGTAGCGCGTGTCTGCGTTCATCGGGTCCTCGACCCAGCCGAGCCCGGCCGCGGTCGCATAGGCCAGCAGCGCCGCGCGCGGGACGTCCAGCAGCGGACGCAACTGCAGGCCCGGCCCCAGCGGCGCCGCGCCCGGCATTGCGGCCAGCCCCGCGACGCCGGCGCCGCGAAACAAATGCAGCAGCAGCGTCTCGAGCGGGTCGTCCGCATGCTGCGCCGTCAGCAGGCATTCGCCCGGCGCGAGCGCCGCCGCCAGCGCCGCATAGCGCGCCGAGCGCGCGGCGGCCTCGACGCTGGCGCCGGCCGCGGGTCGCAGCCGCAGTTCGATGACCATGAGCGGCAGCGACAGGC
>JBFGAO010000281.1:0-2055 GCA_041568095.1 Steroidobacteraceae bacterium
GCCCCTCGCGGAAGGTCGCGACGGTGGCCTCCAGTTCCGCGCCGGCCACGTCGAAGGCGAGCAGATCGCCGACTTCGCGCCCGAAGGCCGCCCGGTACGCGGTCGCGACCGCGACCAGCCCGGGCGGCGCGCCGTCCACCGGCCACCAGCGCCCGGCGACGATGCGGTTGTCGACCTGTGGCCGCTCCGCCCAGGACAGGTTCTGCTCGCGCTCGGCGAAGCCGCGCGCGCGGTCCGAACCGAGGTCCAGGTCCGCGACCGGCCTGCCGTTGATTGCGGTCAGCCGCGCGCGGATCATCGGGAACAGCTGCGGCCGCTCGAGCCCGCGCTCCTCGACGACGGCCGCGAGCGCCTCCGCCTCGTCGTGGCGGATGTTGATCATGAAGTAGTTCGGCGTGTCGGCCGGCAGGCTCGCGCGCCAGTCGGCCAGCAGGTCGTCACGGACCACGGCCAGCAGCAGCAGCACCATCAGCCCGAGCCCGAAGGCGACGACCTGCACGACGCTCTCGCGGCCGCGCCGCGCGAGGTTCGCGAGCCCGTAGCGCCAGGCGACGCCGACCGCGCCGCGCATCCGCCCGGCGGCAACCACCAGCAGCGCGCCGGCCCCGTACAGCAGCGCCAGCGTCGCGCCGATGCCGGCCGCGGCCCAGCCGACCAGCGCCGCGTCGCGGACCAGCCAGAACAGCACGACTCCGAGCGCCGCCAGTGCGAGCCCGTAGGACACCGTGTAGCGCAGCGGCGGCGGCTCGAGGTTGCGGCGCAGCACGCGTGCCGGCGGCACGCGCTTCAATTGCAGCAGCGGCGGCAGCGCGAAGCCGACCAGGATCGCCAGCGACGTGACCAGCCCGAGCAGCGCCGGCGCCGCGGTCGGCCGCGGCAACTCCGCGCGCACGAGGTCGCGGACCAGCCAGGCAAGGATCTCCTGGGCCGCGTAGCCGAGCACGGCTCCGGCCGCGGCGGCGGCGACGGCGAGCAGGCCGAGCTCGATGACCGTGACCGACAGCACCAGCGACTGCCGCGCGCCCATGCACTTCATCAGCGCGACGTTGTCGAGGTGGCGGCGCGTGTAGCGCCGCGCCGCCATCGCGACCGCGACCGCCGCCAGCAGTACCGTCACCAGTGCCGCCAGGTTCAGGAAGCGGCCCGCGCGGTCGGTCGAGGCCTGGATCTGCGGGCTGGCCTCCTCGACGTCGACAAGCCGCTCGCCGTCCTGCTTGCGCTCGACGAGCAGCTGCTTGAATGCCGCGATCCTCTCCGGCGGGCCGGCGAACAGCAGCGCCCAGCGCGCGCGGCTGCCGGCGCCCAGCAGGCCGGTCGCCTCGAGGTCTCCCCGCCCGATCAGCAGCGTCGGCGCGAGGTCCACGAAGGACGAGCCCTGGTCGGGCCGGTAGTCCAGCACCTGCGCGACCCGCAGTTCCGCGGCCCCGACCTGGATCGTGTCGCCGATCTCCGCGCCCAGCCGCGCCAGCAGCCGCGAGTCCAGCCAGGCCTCGCCGGACTGCGGCAGCCCGCCGACCTCGCGCGAGCGCTCGAATGGCCCGTCGGCGACCTTGAGCCGGCCGCGCAGCGGATAGCCCGGACCGGCTGCGCGCACCGCCGCCAGCGACGAATCGCTGCCGAAGTAGACGACGCTCGGGAAGGACACGATCTCCGCCGTCTGCAGGCCCGACTCCTCCGCGAGACTCGTGTAGGCCGGATCGAGCGGCCGTGGCGACTCGAGGCGCAGGTCGGCCGCGATGACCTCGGCGGCCTGCCGGTCCACCGCCTGCGCGATGCGGTCGGTGAAGAATCCGACGCCGGTCAGCGCCGTGACGGCAACGACCAGCGCCGCCAGCAGTACCGCGAGCTCGCCCGACTTCCAGTCGCGCGACAGCGCCAGCAGCGCAAAGCGCAGCGCTCGCATCAGTTCACCAGCCGGCCGGCGTCCATCTGGATCACGCGGCTGCAGCGACCGGCGAGCTCGCGGTCGTGGGTCACGAGCACCAGCGTCGTGCCGGCTGCCGCGTTCAGCTCGAACAGCAGTTCGCCGACGCGGTTGCCGGTCGGCTCGTCGGC
>JBFGAO010000282.1:0-2041 GCA_041568095.1 Steroidobacteraceae bacterium
CAAGCCGCCAGCAGCAGGGCGAGCGCCGGCAGCGGCGCGCGGCTCATTCGCCCGCCTTGAGCACGACCAGCAGGTCCTTGGCATCGACCTGCTGGCCCGGGCGTGCGACGACCTCGGCGACCTCCGCGTCGCGCTCGGCGCGCACCGCGGCCTCCATCTTCATCGCCTCCAGCGTGACCAGCACGTCGCCGCGCTCGACCCGCTGGCCGGCGCTGACGGCGACGGTCGTCACGGTGCCCGGCATCGGCGCGCCGACCTGGTCCGGGTCGCCGTCGTCGGCCTTGCGCGCCGCGACCGCGGTCGCCGCCTTGCTGCGGTCGGGCACGCGCACCGAGCGCGGCTGCCCGTTCAGCTCGAAGAACACCGTGCGCGTGCCGTCGTCGTGCGGGTCGCTGGTCGTCACGTAACGGACGATCAGCGTCTTGCCGCGCTCGATCTCGATGCTGACCTCCTGTCCCGGCTCCATGCCGTGGAAGAAGACCGGCGACGGCAGCACGCTGACGTTGCCGTAGTCGTTGCGGCAGGCGACATAGTCCGCGAACACCTTCGGGTACATCAGCCAGGACGCGAACTCGTCGTCGCTGACGTCGCGGCCGGCGGCCTGCGCCGCCTCGGCACGCCCGGCGTCGAGGTCGGCCGGCTCGAGCACTTCGCCGGGGCGGACCTTCAGCGGCTTGCGGCCCTTCAGCACCTTGCGCTGCAGCGCCTCCGGGAATCCGCCGTAGGGCTGGCCGATGTCGCCGTGGAAGAACTGCACGACCGACTCCGGGAACGCGATCTCGACCGCCGGGTCCTCGACGGCCTGGCGGTCCAGCCCGCTGGTGACCATCAGCAGTGCCATGTCGCCGACGACCTTCGACGAAGGCGTCACCTTGACGATGTCGCCGAACATCTCGTTGACCTCCGCGTAGGCCCGCGCGACGTCCGGCCAGCGGTGGTCGTCGATGCCGAGCGCGCGGGCCTGCTGTCGCAGGTTCGTGTACTGGCCGCCCGGCATGCCGTGCACGTAGACCTCGGAGGCGCCGGCGCGCTGGTCGCTCTCGAAGGCGCCGTACAGCCGCCGGACCTGCTCCCAGTACGTCGAGATCCGCCGGACCTGCGACGGCTCCAGCCCGGTCGCGCGGTCGCCGTG
The DNA here is from genome assembly GCA_041568095.1 of Steroidobacteraceae bacterium. Classification (GTDB taxonomy): domain Bacteria; phylum Pseudomonadota; class Gammaproteobacteria; order Steroidobacterales; family Steroidobacteraceae; genus SCUD01. The sequence goes on from JBFGAO010000282.1 coordinate 1,133, forward strand.
GCGCAGCGCCTCGACGATCGAGCCGAGGTTCGGCTGCGAGGTGCCCCCGCTCATCGCGTCCATCGCCGCGTCGATGGCGTCGCAGCCGGCGTCCACCGCGGCCAGCACGCTGGCTGCCGCGATGCCGCTGGTGTCGTGCGTGTGGAAGTGCACCGGCAGCGCGATTTCCTGCTTCAGCGCGCCGACCAGCTGCCGGGCCGCGGCCGGCTGGCACAGCCCGGCCATGTCCTTGATGCCGATCACGTGCGCGCCTGCGCGCTCGAGCTGCTTCGCCATCGTCACGTAGTAGTTCAGGTCGTACTTCGTGCAGGCCGGGTCCGACAGGTTGCCCGTGTAGCAGATGGCCGCCTCGCAGACCGCGCCGGACTCGATCACCGCGTCCATCGCGACGCGCATGTTGTCGGCCCAGTTCAGCGAGTCGAACACGCGGAACACGTCGATGCCGCCGGCGGCCGCGCGCCGGACGAACTGGCGCACGACGTTGTCCGGGTAGTTCGTGTAGCCGACCGCGTTGGCCGAGCGCAGCAGCATCTGCAGCAGCAGGTTCGGCATCGCATCGCGCAGCGCCGCGAGGCGCTCCCAGGGGCACTCCTTCAGGAAGCGCATCGCGACGTCGAAGGTCGCGCCGCCCCAGCACTCGACCGAGAACAGCTGCGGCAGCAAAGCCGCGTACTGCGGACCGATCCGCACGAGGTCGCGGGTCCGGAAGCGCGTCGCCAGCAGTGACTGATGCGCGTCGCGCATGGTCGTGTCGGTGACCAGCACGCGTTGCTCGGCGAGCATCCACTCCGCAAGGCCCTTCGCGCCGCGCTTCTCGAGCACCTGCTTCGAGCCGGGTGCCGGCGCCGGCAATTCGCCGCGCGGCAGGCGCGGCTCCGGCGCGTCGGCCAGGCGCGCGCGCCCCTGCAC
>JBFGAO010000283.1:0-2024 GCA_041568095.1 Steroidobacteraceae bacterium
CGCCGCGGCTATGGCGCGCTGGCGCGGCTGGTCACGCGCGCCCGGCGCGCCGCGCCGAAGGGCCGCTACCTGCGCGGGCGAGCCGACCTCGACGACAGCCTCGAGGACTGCCTGCTGCTGTGGCGGCCCGGTGCCGAGCCCGACGCGGCCGAGGGCCGATGGCTGCGCGAGCGCTACGACGGGCGCCTGTGGCTCGCCGTCGAGCTGCTGGCCACGGGTGGTGACCGCGAGCGCCTCGCGGCGCTGCAGGCGCTGGCTGGCGAGCTCGGCATCCCGGCCGTCGCGAGCGGCGACGTGCACATGCACCAGCGCCGGCGGCGGGCGCTGCAGGACACCCTGACCGCGATCCGCCTGGGCCTGCCGGTCGCAGCGGCCGGCCACGCGCTGCACCCGAACGGCGAGCGCTCGCTGCGCAGCCTGCAGCGGCTGGCCGGGCTGTACCCGCGACCGCTGCTTGACGCGACGCTGGAGATCGCCGGGCGCTGCCATTTCGCGCTGGACGAATTGCGCTACGAGTACCCGGAGGAGGTCGTGCCGCCGGGCATGACGCCGGCAGGGCAATTGCGGCGGCTGGTCGGGGAGGGCAGCGCGCGGCGCTGGCCGGGCGGCCCGCCGCCGGCGGTCGCGGAGCTGCTTGCGCGGGAACTGGCGCTGATCGCGGAGCTGGGCTACGAGCGCTACTTCCTGACCGTGCACGACCTCGTCGCGTTCGCGCGCGGCCGCGGCATCCTGTGCCAGGGCCGCGGCTCGGCCGCGAACTCGGCCGTCTGCTACGCGCTCGGCATCACCGAGGTCGACCCGGCGCGGATGTCCATGCTGTTCGAGCGCTTCCTCTCGCGCGAGCGCAACGAGCCGCCGGACATCGACGTCGACTTCGAGCACGAGCGGCGCGAGGAGGTGATCCAGTACCTGTACCGCAAGTACGGGCGCGACCGCGCCGCGCTGACAGCGACCGTGATCTGCTACCGCCCGAAGAGCGCGGTCCGCGACGTCGGCAAGGCGCTGGGGCTCGCGGCCGGGCAGGTCGGGCGCCTCGCCGGCGCGATGCAGTGGTGGGACGGCCGCGAGGCCGACGACGACGGCCGGATCCGCGACGCCGGCCTCGACCCGGACGAGCCGCAGCTCGCGCGCGTGCTGGCGCTGGCCCGCGAGCTGATCGGCTTCCCGCGGCACCTGTCGCAGCACACCGGCGGCTTCGTGATCTCGCGCGGGCCGCTCGAGGAGCTCGTGCCGGTCGAGAACGCCGCGATGCCGGAGCGGACGGTGATCCAGTGGGACAAGGACGACCTGGACGAGCTCGGATTGCTGAAGGTCGACGTGCTGGGGCTCGGCATGCTGAGCGCGATCCGCCGCGCGCTGGCGCTGGTGTCGGCCCGTCGCGGCCGGCCGTTCACGCTCGCCGACGTGCCGGCCGAGGACCCGGCCGTCTACGACATGATCTGCCGCGCCGACACCGTCGGCGTGTTCCAGATCGAGTCGCGCGCACAGATGGCGATGCTGCCGCGGCTGCGGCCGCGCTGTTACTACGACCTGGTCATCGAGGTCGCGATCGTACGGCCCGGCCCGATCCAGGGGCAGATGGTGCATCCCTACCTGCGCCGGCGCAGCGGCCAGGAGCCGGTCGGGTACCCGGGACCGGAGGTGCGCGACGTGCTCGAGCGCACGCTCGGCGTGCCGATCTTCCAGGAGCAGGTCATGCAGCTCGCGGTCGTCGCGGCCGGCTTCTCGCCGGGCGAGGCCGACCAGCTGCGGCGCGCGATGGCGGCCTGGCGGCGCAAGGGCTCGCTGGGCCCCTTCGAGCAGCGCCTCGTCGACGGCATGCGTGCGCGCGGCTACGACGAGGCCTTCGCGCGGCAGGTGTTCCAGCAGATCCTCGGCTTCGGCGAGTACGGCTTTCCCGAGTCGCACGCGGCCAGCTTTGCGCTGCTGGTCTACGTGTCGGCCTGGCTCAAGCACCACGAGCCGGCCGCATTCTGCTGCGCGCTGCTGAACAGCCAGCCGATGGGCTTCTACGCGCCGGCCCA
>JBFGAO010000284.1:0-2021 GCA_041568095.1 Steroidobacteraceae bacterium
CGGCGCTGCTCGATCGCGGCCAGCCGTTCGCTGCCCTGCTCCCAGCCCTGCCGCGCGGCCGCGTAGTCGCGCACCGCGTAGCGCTGTGCGGCCTGCTCGCCGAGGCTGCGCGCCGCGGCGAAGTCCTGCGTGGCCCAGCGCGCCGCGGCGCGCGTGTCCAGCGCCTGCAGTGCCCGCTCGAAGGGCTCGCGCGCCGCGTCGGCGGCCGCCTTCAGTTCGGCGTCGCGCGCCGACTGCTCGGCCAGTTGCTGGCGCCGCTGCGAGGCCGCCTCGGCCTCGCCGCGCGCGCGCTCGGCAAGCTCGGCACTGCGCTGCTCGACGCGCTCCGGCAGCCAGACGAACACGGCGACGCCGGCTGCGACCAGTGCCGCGATGCCTAGCGGCAGCCAGCCCGCGCGGCGCGCGGCGCGGCGCGGCGCCGGCGCGGTGATCTCGTGGGCCGGTGGCGGCCGCGCCTCGTCGTCTTCCTGCTGCGCCGCCTGTAGCCGCGCGCGGACCTCGGCAGCGCTGGCCGGGCGCTCGCCCGGCGACTTCGCGAGCAGCCGCAGCGCCAGTTCGCGCACAGCGACCGGCACGCGCGCCCGCGGCTGCAGTGGCGGCACCGGGTCGTGCAGTACCTTGTCGCGGGAGATGTCCGGGTACCAGGGCGGGTGGCCCGAGACCAATTCGTACAGCAGCGCCCCGAGTGCGTACAGGTCGTCCGCCGGCGCGGCGGGTTCCCCGCGCAGCTGCTGCGGGCTGGCGTTGTAGGGCGAACCGCCGCCGCCACCGGCGCCGGCCTGCGTTGCCTGGCCGAAGTCGGCGAGCCTTGCACGGCCATCGGCATCGAGCAGCACGTTGCCGCATTTCAGGTCGCGGTGCACGAGCCCGGCGGCGTGCGCAGCCTCCAGCGCCGCGACGACGTCGTCGACAGCGCGCGCCCAGCTCGTCCAGGGCCGGCCCCGGAATCGGCCGAGGTCGCCACCCTCCAGGTAATCCATGACCAGCGCGCTGCGACCATCGAGGACGGTGGCTTCGCGCACCGGCACGACGTGCCCGGCCGGCAGCGCGCGGACGCGCGCGAGCTCGGCTGCCGCGAGCGCATGATCGACGAATTTCAGCGCGACCGGGCGGCCGTTCGCCCGCTCGGTCGCAAGCCAGACTTCGCCGCTGCCGCCCCGGCCGAGGCGGCGAACCAGTACGAACCGGGCGTCAAGCTCGAGCCCGGGCCTCAGCTCGTCCATGGGGTATTCAGCCTGTGCTGCCGGCGCTGCCTTCTTTCACCGTCGCGTCAGCCGAGTGCGGGGCCGACGGCACGAGGCCGGTCTCCTCGCGATACAGCTCGTGCAGCAGCCGGCGCCACTCTGCGTACTGCTCCTCGGCCGTGCCGGTCAACCGCAGCGTGCGACCCTCTACGTCGACGACCAGCGGCTCGGCCTCGGCCTCGAAGGAGCCGGAGATGTCCTTGATCGCCGCCGTGTGGATCCTGGCCTCCTCGAGCTTGCGGTAACCGCTGATCGCCGCCGCGACACCGCCGGCGATGGCGCCGTAGCGGGCGAGGTCGACGGCCCGCGCGCAGCTGCTGCTGCTGCAACTGTCGTTGACCAGCACCGCCGCGGCCACCGCGACCGCGCCGAGCGCCATCCGTGCGCGCGCCTGCGACTTCAGCTTCTCCTCAGCGAGGATCTCGTCGTAGGTGTAGCGCCGCCAGTTCGTATACGGCTCCTCGACGCGCTCGGCGAAGGACGCGTAGTTCTCGCTGACCGTGTCCACCATGCTGTAGTCGCGTTCGCGGATCTGCTCGATGCGCCCCATCAGCGGGTCGCCGTCGGCCGGCAGCCGCAGCACCTTGTAGCGACCGGTCTTCGGCTCCTTGCCGAGGTACTCGGAGAACGCGACCGGCGCGAAGTCGCTCGCGAAGCGCAGCTTGCCGATGCGGCGGATGTTCTCGAGTTCCGCCCCGGGAAGCTTCTTGCGCGCGGCGAGCAAGTCGTCGGCGATCCCGACGTAGACGTTCTGGAACGGGTCGCGGTCGCCGTTGC
>JBFGAO010000285.1:0-1975 GCA_041568095.1 Steroidobacteraceae bacterium
CCGGCATCACGGTCGTGATGGGCACCGACGCCGGCAACATCGGCACGCTGCACGGCCCGTCCATCCTGCGCGAGATGATGATGATGCAGAAGGCGGGGCTGGCGCCGCCCGAGGTGCTGCGCAGCGCGACGACCAATGGCGCGCGCGTGCTGGGACTCGCCGGCGATGTCGGTCGCATCGCGCCGGGGCAACTGGCCGACCTCGTGCTGCTCGATGCGGACCCGCTCCTCGATGCGACGAACGTCGAGCACATCCATCGCGTCATCAAGGACGGGCGCGTCTACGACCCTGCCGAGTTGATGCCCCGGTAATCGGGGTCTGGCCCCGGCTTCGGGCGGGCCAAGCCGTCAGTGCAGGTAGGCCGAGTCGAGCACGCGCTGCCAGCCGGCGCGCATCTCGGGCGTCATCGCGCCCTTGCGCGTCGCGATCAGCGTGAACACTTCGCGCTTGCCGTACAGCGTGCGGTACAGCGCCTGCTGCGCCGCGTGCGGCGGGCAGTCCGGCGTCGAGCGCTCGAAGGTGATGCTGTCCCTGGTCTCGGCGATGACGTTCCACTCGCCGGGGCACAGCGTGTCGCCGTGCGTGCGGAATTGCTCGTACCACTGGCGTGCGTTGCGCGGCTGGCCGCGCCGCAGCGTGTTCAGCACCTCGAAGGCCTCGGTCCACTGCGTCATCGACTCGCCGTCGACGACGAAGCGCGTCAGCATCACTTTCGGGCCTTCCTGGAAGGTCGCGATCCGCGCATTACCGCCCTTGGCCGCTTCAGCATCCAGCGGCGCGTACTCGTTGAGCGCGAAGCGCACAGTCTCGGCGCCCGCCGGCGCCGCACCGGCGAGCAGGCCCAGGGCCAGTAGCGCAGTCCAAAAGACATTCCTGATCATGGCCTTGCCTCATGCAGCGGATGGCGCATTGTGCGCCAGAACCGTCGCTTGTTGGGCAGTCGCGCCCGCCGGCGCATACTGCCCCGATCCGCAACGACTCCGGGGGGAAGTCGTCAGCCATGCGGGATCCGGATGCACTTGCCGGCGACGACCTGGCGCAACTGGCCGAGCGGATCCGCCAGGGCGATCCCGCGGCCGAGAACCGGCTGGTCCGGCACTTCCACGGCCGGGTGCTTGCAATGGCTCTGGTGCGCACCCGCGACCGCGAGGCTGCCCGCGAGCTCGCCAACGACGTGCTGATGGCCGCCATCGAGGCGCTGCGCCGCGGCAGCGTCCACGACACCGCGCGGCTCGGCGCGTTCATCCACGGCATCGCCGTGAACCTGGTCAACAACCACCTGCGCGCGCTGATCCGTCGGCCGCGCGGCGAGCCGCTCGGCGAGGATCTCGCCGGCCCGGACGAAGGCCGCCGCCTCGAGCGCGACAGCGACCGCGCGCTGGTGCAGCGGCTGATCGCGGAACTGCCCGAGCGCGACCGCCGCATCCTGACGCTGACCCTGGTCGACGGCCTGCGCTCTGGTGAGATCGCGGCGCGGATGGGCCTCGCCCACGACGTCGTGCGCCAGGCCAAGAGCCGCGCGATCCGGCGCCTGCAGGAAATGCTGCGGACGCTGTCACGTTCTCCTTCCGGTGGACCACAAGGAACCGGGTAGTCACATGGATTGCGAAGCCATCGCCAGGGAAGACATCGCGGAACGCTACCTGCTCGACGACCTGTCGCCGGAGCAGCGCGCCGAGTTCGAGCAGCATTACTTCGGCTGCGACCACTGCTTCGGAGAGTTGCAGCGGCTGGCGGCCATCCGCGACGCACTGCGCCCGGAGCCGCCCGCCGAGACGCGACCCGGCGCGGAAGCACGCTGGCGCTGGCCGGCCGTGCTGGCCGTCGCCGCGTCGGCAGCCGTGGTCGCGCTGCTGGTGGGGCGTCACGAGGGTGTGCTGGAGCCGGCTGGCCCCGACGCGGCGGCCACTTCCGACACGCCGCTGCCGGCGCCGCCTGCTGAGCCGTCAGCATCCAGCCGCGCGACGATGGTGGC
>JBFGAO010000286.1:0-1966 GCA_041568095.1 Steroidobacteraceae bacterium
CCGACGCTGGACCGGCACCAGCCGCTGCCGAACGCGCTGTACGTGATCTACCAGCGCGAATACGGGCTCAACATCACGATTGCGGACGAGGAACTGAGCGCCGACACCGCGAAAGGCGAGGACCTGCGGCGCCTGAAGGTGCCGGCCGGCACGCCGCTGCTGCAGATCGGCCGGGTCGCGATCGCGCTCGACGGCACGCGGGTCGAGTGGCGCGTCAGCCGCTGCGACACGCGCAACCACGTCTATTCCGTGCAGCTGTCCTGAGGGCGGGCCGGTGCCCACGGTGTTCTGTGTCGGTCATGCGGTGCAGGACTTCGTCTACGGGGTCGCCGAGCTGCCGGTGCGCGCCGGCAAGCACCCGGCGCGCGACCTCGCGATCGTCGGCGGCGGCCCCGCCGCGACCGCGGCGGTCGCGATCGCGCGCCTCGGCGGCCGGGCGGTACTGGCGGCGCGCATCGGCGAGGACGGCATCGGCGAGATGATCGCCGCGGAGCTGGCCGGCTACGGCGTCGACTGCCGCCACCTGCGCCGCTTTCCCGGCGTCGCGTCGTCGTCCTCGGCCGTCATGGTCGACGCGGCCGGCGAGCGGATGATCGTCAACCACCTCGATGCCGACATGCCGGTGGATCCGGGCTGGCTGCCGGAGCCGGCCGCGCTCGGCGCCGCGGCCGTGCTGGCCGACAGCCGCTGGCCGCAGGGGGCGGCGGCCGCGCTGGCCGCGGCCCGCGCCGCGGGCCTGCCGGCAGTGCTCGACGCGGACCGCCCGCTGCTGCCTGAGCATCCGGCGCTGCGCTGCGCGAGCCACGTCGCGTTCTCGGCGGACGGGCTCGCCGACGTCAGCGGCGACCCGGACCCGGTGCGCGGGCTGGGCGCGATGGCGAAGGCGCTGGGCTGCTGGTGCTGCGTCACGGTCGGCGCGCTGGGCACCTACGTGCATGACGGCAGCGAGCTGTCGCTGGTGCCGGGCCATGCAGTGCCGGTCGTGGACACGCTGGGCGCCGGCGACGTCTGGCATGGCGCCTTTGCGCTGGCGCTGGCGGAGGGAAGCGACGAGGCGGCGGCGGTGCGCTTCGCCAATGCGGCGGGCGCGGTCAAGGTGCAGCGACCGGGTGGCCGACGCGGCGCGCCGCGGCGCGAGGAAGTGGAGCGCCTGCTGGCGCCGGCAACGACGGGGAGCGCGAAGCGATGAGTGAACGGTCCGGGATCTCGGCGGGCAAGTACTGGGGCATGCGGCGGATGGCGGACGCTGCCGGGCGCTTCAAGATGACGGCCGTCGACCAGCGACCGCCGATCGAGAACCCGATCCGCGAGAAGCGCGGCACGGCGGCGCCGCCCTGGGAAGACGTGGCCGGCTTCAAGGAGATGCTGATCGAGGAATTGCAGGCAGAGTCCTCGGCGATGCTGCTCGACCCGCATTACGCCTACCCGCGCGGCGTCTCGCTGCTGGACCCGCGGCGCGGCCTGATCCTGACGCTGGAAGACTCGGCCTTCCGCGAGACACCCGGCGGGCGGCTGTCGGCCGACATCGACGACTGGTCGGTCGAGAAGATCAAGCGGGCCGGCGGCGACGCCGTCAAGGTGCTGGCCTGGTACCGTCCCGACGCGGATGCCGGGGTCTGCCGCGCGCAGCAGGACTTCGTGCGCCGCATCGGCGAGGCTTGCCGCCGCTACGACCTGCCCTATGTATTCGAGCTGCTGGTCTACCCGCTGGCTGCCGACCGCGAGCAGACCCGCGACTATGTCGAGATGAAGACCAAGCACCCGCAGCTGGTGCTGGACAGCGTCCGCGAGTTCGCCGACCCGGCCTATGGCGTCGACCTGTTCAAGCTGGAGAGCCCGGTGCCTGCCGCCGAGCTGCCCGAGCCGGGCGCGCCCGGCGCGGCCGAGGCGCAGCAGTGGTTCGACGCGCTGGGCGCGGCCGCCGGCCGGCCCGGGGTCATGCTGTCCGCCGGCGCGGAGGCGCGCC
>JBFGAO010000287.1:0-1966 GCA_041568095.1 Steroidobacteraceae bacterium
CGGCCCGTAGTGGCCGAAGTCGGCCGGCCACCAGTCCTGCGAGTCCGTCATCAGCTTGCGCAGGTCCTTCTTCAGGGCCTGGTAGTCGAGGCTCTTGAAGGCCTTCCGGTAATTGAAGTCCGCGGCCATCGGGTCGGACTTCGACGAGTGCTGGTGCAGCAGGTCGAGGCGCAGCTGGTTCGGCCACCAGTCGCGGTTGGTCCGGCCGACGCCGGCGGTATGGTTGAAGGGGCACTTGCCGGTTCCCCGGCTGCCCTTGGCTGCTACGTCATTCATGGGTCACCTCGGAGCTTGTGGCCATGGACCCTACGCCGGTCGCCATGATTTTTGAAATCGATTTTAAGGATCAATACAATAGTTTCTGTCTATGACACTCCGGGACCTGCAATACCTGGTGGCACTGGCCGACGCGCGCCACTTCGGCCGCGCCGCTCGCGCCTGCCACGTCAGCCAGCCGACGCTGTCGGCGCAGCTGAAGAAGCTCGAGGACAGCCTCGGCGTCGCGCTGGTCGAACGCCGGCCGCGGCGTCTCGCGCTGACGCCGGCCGGCGAGCAGGTCGTCGCACGGGCGCGGCGGATGCTGCAGGACGCCGCCGACATCCGCGAGCTCGCGCGCGCCCGGCAGCGGCCGCTGGCCGGCGAATTGAAGGTCGGGCTGATCCCGACGCTGGGCCCCTACCTGCTGCCGCGCGTGATGCCGAGGCTTGGCCGCGCGCTGCCGGAACTGCAGCTGCTGCTGCACGAGCACCAGACCGCGCCGCTGGTCGAGCGCGTCGAGGCCGGCGAGCTCGACCTCGCGATCCTCGCGCTGCCTGCCGACACGGGCGGCCTCGAGACCCGCGCGCTGTTCACCGAGTCCTTCCTGCTCGCGATGCCCGAGACCCACCGGCTTGCGAGGCGCAGGCGCCTGAAGCCGGCCGACCTCGGCGGCGAGCCCGTGCTGCTACTCGAGGACGGCCACTGCCTGCGCGAGCACGCACTGGAGGTCTGCCAGCGGGCCGGCAGCGACGAGCAGGGCTTCCGCGCGACCAGCCTCGAGACGCTCAGGCAGATGGTCGCGGCCGGCCACGGGCTGACGCTGCTGCCGCGCCTGGCCGCCGAGGGCCCGTTCGCGGCCGCGCGCGGGCTCGCGTTGCGCCCCTTCGCGCCGCCGGCGCCGGCCCGCAAGATCGGCGCCGCCTGGCGCAAGTCCACGACCCGCGCCCAGGCGATCTCGGCAGTCTGCGACGTCATCGCGAAAGCCGGCGGCTGAGTAGAATCCGCCCGTGCAGGTGCTGATTGCAGACGACCACCCGCTGTTCCGCGCCGCGCTGCGCCAGGCGCTGCTGCAGGCACTGCCGGATGCCGAGGCCGTCGAGGCGCACGACGTCCCGTCGCTGCGCGCCGCCGCCACGGCCGCGGAGCCGGAGCTCGTGCTGCTGGACCTGATGATGCCCGGCGGGCGCAGCTTCGCGCCGCTGGTCTGGCTCCGGAACCAGTTCCCGGGCACGGCGGTGATGATCGTCTCGGCGAACGAGGATCCCGAAGTGATCCGCCAGGCGCGGGCCTTCGGCGCCGCCGGCTACGTGCCGAAGTCCGCGGCGCCGGCCGAACTGATCGACGCGATCCGCGCGGTCGCGGGTTGCGGCCAGTGGTTCCCGGCGGCAGCCGACAGCCCGATGCAGCGCGGCGCCGGCACGGAGCCCTCGCTGCCGCAGCGCCTCGGCAGCCTGACGCCGCAGCAGTACCGGGTGCTGGAGCTGGTCGCGAACGGCATGCTGAACAAGCAGATCGCCGCCGACCTCGGGACGAGCGAGAAGACGATCAAGGTGCACCGCGGTCGCGTGATGCGGAAGCTCGAGGCGGAGTCCGTGGCGGAGCTGGTGCGGCTGGCTCAGGTGGCCGGCGTGACCGAGGCCTGACCCGCGAGGCACCCGAGAAGTCGATCGAGCGCGGACACCAGCTTCGACTCCACGCCCTCGAACAC
>JBFGAO010000288.1:0-1962 GCA_041568095.1 Steroidobacteraceae bacterium
CGACCGCAGCTGGTTCCCGGCCCGGCACTGCGTCCGCGACGATGCCAGCGGCCTGTGGCCCTGCAGCGCGGTGCCGGTCGGGCCGGACCCGCCGCCGCCGCCGCCGCAGAGCACCGACTTCGCGCGCCACGGCGACCGGGTTCTGGACCGGCTCGCGCGCTCGCTGGTGCTGGTGCGCTTCACGATGCCGTACTCGGTGTCCGGCGTCACCGAGCGCAGCTACTACGGCACCGGCGTCGTGCTCGACGCGCGCCGCGGGCTGGTCGCCGTCGACCGCAACACGGTCCCGGTCGCGCTCGGCGACGTGCGGCTGACCTTCGCCGGCACGATCGAGGTGGACGGCCGCGTCGACTACGTGCACCCGCTGCACAACCTCGCGATCGTCGGCTACGACCCGGCCCGGATTGGCACGACGCCGGTCGAGCCGGTGCGGCTGCTGGAACGGCTGCCGGCCGCCGGCGAGGAAGTGCGTGTCGTCGGCCTGAGCCAGGACCACCGGCTGATCTCGCAACAGGCGCGCGTCGCGTCGATCGACCCGGTGCGTTTCCCGCTGTCGCGGACTTTGCAGTTCCGCGACGCGAACCTCGAGACGATCCGGCTGGTCAGCGGGCCCGCGGACTTCGACGGCGTCGTCGTCGACGGCCGCGGCGACGTGCTGGCGCTGTGGTCCAGCTTCGCCTACGAGAACGGCCGGCAGCTCGAGCAGCAGAACATGGGCATCCCGGCGGGAATCGTCGCCTCGGCGCTGGCGCATGCCCGCGACGGCGAGCCGCTGTATTCGCCGGAGGCGGAGTTCGGCCTGCTGTCGCTGGCCGAGGCGCGTCGGCTGGGGCTCGCCGAGGAATGGATCCAGCGGCTCGCTGCGCACAGCCCGCTGCAGCGCCAGGCGCTGATGGTCGAGCGCCTCGTCGCCGGCTCGCCCGCGGCGCGGGCGCTGGTACCCGGCGACCTGCTGCTGGCCGTCGACGGCCGCACTGTCAGCAGCTTCGCCGACGTCCGTGACGCCGTGCGCGCGCCGCGGGTCGAAGTGACGCTGTGGCGCTCCGGTCGTGAACTGCGGCTGCCGCTGGACGCGGTGCAGCTGTCCGGGCGCGACATCGAGCGGGTCGTCGTGTGGGCCGGTGCGACGCTGCAGCGCCCGCACCGCGCGATGGCTGCGCAGCGCGGCATCCAGCCGGACGGTGTGTTCGTCGCGTTCTTCATGTACGGCTCGCCGGCCTCGCGCTACAAGCTGTGGGCCGGGCGCCGGATCACCGAGGTCGACGGGCTGCCGGTGGCGGACCTCGACGAGTTCCTGCGCGCCGTGGCCGGCCGGCCGGACCGCTCGTCGCTGCGGCTGAGGACCGTCAACTGGAACGACTCGGTCGAGGTCATCACGATGCGCCTGGACAAGCACTACTGGCCCGCCTACGAATTGCGGCGCACCGGGCAGGGCTGGGAGCGCCGCCCGCTCGACTGAGGGCCGGCGCGACTATCATCGGCGCATGCTGCCCGACACCGCCCGGATCGAGGAGGCCGTCGCCCGGCTGCGGGCCGGCGGGCTCGTCGCGTTCCCGACCGAGACCGTCTACGGGCTGGGCGCCGACGCGCGCAACCCGGCGGCGGTCGCGAAGGTCTTCGCGCTGAAGGGACGGCCCGCGACCCACCCGCTGATCGTGCACGTCAGCGGCCTCGCGGCCGTGCCGGACTGGGCAGGCGAGTTCCCGGACGCGGCGCGGCGGCTGGCCGAGGCCTTCTGGCCCGGGCCGCTGACGCTGGTGTTGCCGAAGGCAGCCGGCGTGCCGGCGGCCGTGACCGGCGGGCAGGACAGCATCGGCCTGCGCGCGCCGGCGCATCCGGTCGCGCGCGCGCTGCTGGCCGCCTTCGGCGGCGGCATCGCGGCGCCGTCGGCGAATCGCTACGGCAAGATCAGCCCGACCCGCGCAGCGCACGTGCGCGAGGAATTCGAGGACGACGTCCCGC
>JBFGAO010000289.1:0-1961 GCA_041568095.1 Steroidobacteraceae bacterium
CGCGACGAGACCCGGCACCATCTGCAGCGCCGCCTCGAGCTTGCCCGGCTCGCTGCCACCGGCCTGCGCGAAATCCGGCCGGCCGCCGCCGCGGCCGCCGACCTCGCTTGCGACGCGGCCGATGACGTCGCCGGCCTTGATACGCGCGACCAGGTCCTTCGTGACGCCGGCGACGAGCGCGACCTTGCCGTCGTCGGTCACGGTGCCGAGCACGATGACGCCGGAACCCAGCTTCGACTTCAGGCCGTCGACGGCCTCGCGCAGCGCCTGCGTATCGGCGCCGTCGATCCGCGCCGACAGCACCCGCACGCCGTTGACATCGACCGCGCCGGCCGCGAGGTCCTGGCCGCCGCCCGACGCGAGGCGCGCCTTCAGCGCCGCGAGCTCGCGCTCGAGCTTCCGCTGGCGCTCGACCAGCTGCGCCGCCTTGTCCTCGAGCTCGGCCGGTGTCGCGCGCAGCAGCCCCGCGACGCGACGCAGCGCGCCGTCAGCGTCGCGGGCCGCATCGAGCGCGCCCTCCCCGGTCACCGCCTCGATGCGGCGCACGCCGGCAGCGATGCCGCCCTCGGAGACGATCCGGAAGTAGCCGATGTCGCCGGTGCGGCCCACGTGCGTGCCGCCGCACAGCTCGGTCGAGAAGTCGCCGAACGACAGCACGCGCACCTCGTCGCCGTACTTTTCGCCGAACAGCGCCATCGCGCCCGCCTTGATCGCCTCGTCGTAGCGCAGTTGCCGGATCTCCGCGGCAAGGTTGCGCCGGATCTCGGCATTGACCAGCCGCTCGATCGTCTCCAGTTCCTCCGGCGTGACAGCCTGGTAGTGCGAGAAGTCGAAGCGCAGGCGGTCCGGCGCGACCAGCGAGCCCTTCTGCGTCACGTGCGTGCCGAGCACCTGCCGCAGCGCCGCGTGCAGCAGGTGGGTCGCCGAGTGGTTCAGCACCGTCGCCTGCCGGGTCGCCGCGTCGACGCGCGCGGTCACGCGGTCGCCGACCGCGAGTCGGCCCGACTCGAGCCGGCCGATGTGCAAATGGGCCACGTCGGCCTTCTGCGTGTCGGTGACGACGAAGCGCAGCCCGTCGGCCTCCAGCGTGCCGACGTCGCCGACCTGGCCGCCCGCCTCGGCGTAGAACGGCGTGTGGTCCAGCACGACCTGCGCCTCGTCGCCGGCGCCGGCGCGCTCGACCGGCTTGCCGTCCCGCAGGATCGCGAGCACCTTGCCGGTGCCCTGCAGGCTGTCGTAGCCGCAGAACTCGCTCTTCGCGTCGACGCTGAGCCCGCCGCGCAGGTCGACGCCGAAGCGGCTGGCGGCGCGCCCGCGCTCGCGCTGCGCGGCCATCGCCGCCTCGAAGCCCGGCTCGTCGATCGCCAGCCCGCGCTCGCGCGCGATGTCGGCCGTCAGGTCCACCGGGAAGCCGTAGGTGTCGTAGAGCCGGAACACGGTCTCGCCCGGGATCACCCTGCCCTTGAGGCTGCGGACCGCGTCCTCGAGCAGCGCCATGCCGTTGGCCAGCGTCTCGGCGAAGCGTTCCTCCTCCTGGCGCAGCACGCGCGTGACATGCTCCGCGGCCTTCGGCAGCTCCGGGTAGGCCTCGCCCATCTGCGCGGCCAGCGCCGGCACCAGCGCGTGGAAGAACGGCCGCTGCTGGCCGAGCTTGTAGCCGTGCCGGATCGCGCGGCGGATGATCCGTCGCAGCACGTAGCCGCGGCCTTCGTTGGACGGCAGCACGCCGTCGACGACCAGGAAGGCGCAGGCCCGGATGTGGTCGGCGATCACGCGAAGCGAGGGGCTCGCGAGGTCGGACGTCCCGGTCTCGCGGGCCGCGGCGCGGATCAGACGCTGGAACAGGTCGATCTCGTAGTTGCTGTGAACGTGCTGCAGCACCGCGGCGAGCCGCTCGAGACCCATTCCGGTGTCGACGCAGGGCTTGGGAAGCGGCGTGAGCTTGCCGGAATCGTCGCAGA
>JBFGAO010000290.1:0-1941 GCA_041568095.1 Steroidobacteraceae bacterium
AACTCGCCGGGCCGCGCCTGGCGCGCGCCGAGCTCCAGCGCGCGCGCGACCAGCAAGTCCATCACGACCGGCCCGCCGTGGCCATGCAGTTCGAGCACATGCTCGCCGGTGTAGGAGTCTGGCGCAGGGAAGTACAGCGCGAGCCCGGCGTCAATGGCGCGGCCGTCAGCGCCCGCGAAGGCGGCGACCGTTGCGCGCCGCGGCGGCGGCAGCCCGCCGACGATCGCGCCGGCGATTTCCGGCACGGCCGGACCGGACAGCCGCACGATGCCGATGCCGCCGCGGCCCGGCGGCGTCGCAGCCGCGACGATGGTGTCGGCCGGCGGGCTCACTGGCCGCGCCGCCCCGGCGGCCGCGTGTCGGTGACGGCTTTCATGGTCCGCGGCATTGTACCCGCGGCGCCCGGCTCACTCGTGGCGCAGCGCCTTTGCCGGGCGTCGGTCGACGCGCTCAGCCGGCGCGCTGCTTCTTCGCCTCGGCCTCGACCACGCGGTTGATCTTCCACTGCTGCGCGATCGACAGCACCGTGTTGGTCAGCCAGTACAGCACGAGGCCGGCCGGGAACCACATGAACATCACGGTCATCACGACCGGCATGAACGCGAAGATCTTGGCCTGCACCGGGTCCGGCTGCTGCGGGTTCAGCTTGAACTGCAGGTACATCGCGCCGCCCATCAGCACCGGCAGGATGAAGAACGGGTCGCGCACCGACAGGTCCTGGATCCACAGCACGAACGGCGCCTGGCGCATCTCGACGCTCTCGAGCAGCACCCAGTAGAACGCCAGGAAGAACGGGATCTGCACCAGCACCGGCAGGCAGCCGGTGGCCGGGTTGATCTTCTCGCGCTTGTAGAGCTCCATCATCGCGCGCGCCTGGCCCTCGCGGTCGTCCTTGTGGCGCTCCTGGATCGCCTTCATCCGCGGCGCGACGAGCCGCATTTTCGCCATCGAGCGGCCGCTGGTCTCCGACAGCTTGTAGAACAGCAGCTTGATCAAGAGCGTCACGATCACGATCGACCAGCCCCAGTTGCCGACGTAGTCGTGCACCTTCGACAGCAGCCAGAACAGCGGCTGCGCGAGGATCGTCAGCTTGCCGTAGTCGGCGGTCAGCTCCAGCCGCGGCCCGGTCTGCTCGAGCTGTTCCTGCAGTTTCGGGCCGACGAACAGCGTCTCGGCGTGCTCCAGGCGCCCGCCCGCCGGCACGGCCCGCGCGGGCCCGACCACGCGCAGCAGGTAGTCGCGGTCCTCGACCCTGAGCTCATAGCGGTAGCTCGTGCCGGCCGGCGGCACGATCGCGGCGACGAAGTGGTGCTGCATCGACGCGACCCAGCCGTTGGTCACGGTGCGCGACAGCTGCTGGTCCTCGTTGTCCTCGACGTCGAGCTTCTGGTAGCTGTCGCCGTCGTAGATCGCCGGCCCGCGGAACGCATAGGACTCGACGTCGAACATCGATCGCGACACTTCTTCCCAGTGCCGCAGGAACTGGGCGTAGGACGCGAGCTGCACCGGCGCCTCGCCGGCATTCTCCACGGCGTAGCGGACCTCGGCGACGTAGCTGCCGCGGCGGAACACCAGCGTCTTCGTCACCGACAGCCCGGCGCCGTCCTCCCAGCGCAGCGGAACCGCGACCTCGTCCTGCCCGTCCGCCAGCCTGTACTCGCGGGCGGCGGCCGTGAACATGGCCTTGTGGTTCGGCTCGGCGCGGCCGGCCTCGCCGGTCGTCAGTCCGGACTGGAACAGGAACAGCGACTGCTGGCTGTCCGTGTTGAACAGCCGCACCGGCGTGCCCGGCTGCTCCTTGCGCTGCGGGTACTGGACGATGTCCGCGCGGATGATGTCGCCGCCCTGCAGGCTGACGTCCAGGTCCAGCACGTCCGTGACGACCCGGATGGTCGACTGCGCGGCTGCGGGCGCCGCGGGGCCGGGCGCGGGCGCCTCCGG
>JBFGAO010000291.1:0-1936 GCA_041568095.1 Steroidobacteraceae bacterium
CGGGCCCACCGGGGCCCGTCCAAAGAGCCGCGCATTCTAATCAAAAGGCACGGCCAATGAAAGGCTTAGCCCCGACGGCCCGGGAAACCGCCCGGGACCCGTCCCGGCAGGCCGCGCAGCAGCTTGCGCAGCCCCCCGCCCTTCATCTTCTTCATGACCTTTTCCATCTGCAGGTGCTGCTTCAGCAGCCGGTTGACCTCCTGCACCTGGACCCCCGCACCGGCCGCAATACGGCGCTTGCGCGAGCCGTCGATCAGGGCCGGCCGGCGCCGCTCTGCGGGCGTCATCGAGTCGATGATCCCGATCTGCCGGCCCAGCATCCGCGGGTCGGCCTGGGCGGCCGCGCCGGCGGGCAGCGCGCCGGCGGGCAGCTTGTCCGCGAGCCCGGCCAGGCCGCCCATCTGGCGCAGCTGCAGCAATTGCTCGCGCAGGTCGGCGAAGTCGAATCCCTGGCCGCGAGTCAGCTTCTCCGCGAGGCGTCGCGCCTTGTCCTCGTCGACGCCGGCCTGCACCTGCTCGACCAGCGCGACGACGTCGCCCATGCCGAGGATCCGCGATGCGACGCGCCCGGGATCGAAGGGCTCCAGCGCAGCGGTCTTCTCGCCGGTGCCGAGGAACAGGATCGGCTTGCCGGTGACCTGGCGCACCGACAGCGCGGCGCCGCCGCGCGCGTCGCCGTCGGCCTTGGTCAGGATCACGCCGGTCAGCGCGAGCGCGGCATCGAAGGCCCGCGCCGCATGGATCGCGTCCTGGCCGGCCATGCTGTCCACGACGAACAGCCGCTCGCTGGCGCCGGTCGCGCGGTCGATCTCGCGTACCTCGGCCATCATCTCTTCGTCGATGTGCAGCCGGCCGGCGGTGTCGACAATCACGACGTCGCACAGTTCGCGGCGCGCATGCGCGACGGCGGCGGTCGCGATACCGACCGGCGGTGTCGCCGCGTCGGCCCCGAAATAGCCGGCGCCGACCTGGCCGGCGAGTCGCTCGAGCTGCGTCATCGCCGCCGGCCGGTACACGTCGGTGCTGACCAGCAGCACCTTGCGGCGCTGCTGCTCGATCAGCAGCCGCGCCAGCTTGGCTGCCGTCGTCGTCTTGCCCGCGCCCTGCAGCCCCGCCAGCAGCACGACAACCGGCGGCTGCGCGCGCAGCTCCAGTCCCTGCCCCGGCTCGCCCATCACCCGGACCAGCTCGTCGTGGATGACCTTGATGAAGGCCTGGCCCGGCGTCAGGCTGCGCAGCACCTCGCTGCCGACAGCGCGCGTGCGGACCGCGTCGGTGAACTGCTTGACGACCGGCAGCGCGACGTCGGCCTCGAGCAGCGCCGTGCGGACCTGGCGCAGCGTGTCGGCGACGTTCTCCTCGGTCAGACGGCCCCGCCCGCGCAGCGCGTGGACGGCCTGGCCGAGCCGCTCGGTCAGCGTGTCGAACATCCGGGATGGGTCCCCGCGGCCGCGGCCGCGTCGGCTGTGACGCGACGATTATAGTCCCGCCGGCCTGCTTTGCTTCGCGGGTCCCCTGTGCAATGATCCCGCGCGTTTCCGGAGTCAGCCGCGTTGCAAGGATTCATCGTCATCCTGCTGTACCTGTCGGCGGCCGCGGCCGCCGCGTACGCGGCGCGCGGCGAGACCCGCCGGCCGGGCTGGCGCGAGCCGGCCCTGTTCCTGGCCGCCGCGGCAGTCGCTGCGCACGCGGCCTGGCTGGTGGCGACGATCGTCACGCGCGGCGGGTTCACGCTCGCGGTCGCCGACAGCGCCTCGCTGCTCGGCTGGATGCTGGCCGCCGCGGGGTTGCTGGCGCTGTTCGCGCCGGGCTACCGCGTCGTGTCGGCGGCGGCCTTCGGGCTCGCGGCGCTGCTCGCGGCGGGCACCGGTTCGCTGCCGCAGCCGCGCCTGTCCGCCGGCCACGGCTGGCCGCTCGCCGCCCATGCGCTGCTCGC
>JBFGAO010000292.1:0-1918 GCA_041568095.1 Steroidobacteraceae bacterium
CCGTCCACGGCCGCGCGTCGCGTGCCCGCAGCCCCGGCGAGAGCCAGCGCGCCGCGGCAACCGGCAGCACCGTGACCGCGATGACCAGCGAGATCGCGACCGCGACCGCGATCGTCAGCGCCAGATCGGCGAACAGCTGGCCCTCGACGTTCTCCATGAAGATGACCGGCAGGAACACGACCGCCGTCGTCAGCGTCGAGGCCAGCAGCGCCGGCCAGACCTGCGTCGCGCCGTCCAGCGACGCGGCCAGTGGCGCGACGCCACGCTCGCGCCGCGCGACGATGCTCTCGAGCGTCACGATCGCCGCGTCCAGCGTCATGCCGACCGCGAAGGCGATGCCGGCGATCGAGATCACGTTCAGCGTGCGTCCGG
Source organism: Steroidobacteraceae bacterium (assembly GCA_041568095.1). Classification (GTDB taxonomy): domain Bacteria; phylum Pseudomonadota; class Gammaproteobacteria; order Steroidobacterales; family Steroidobacteraceae; genus SCUD01. The sequence continues at coordinate 373 of JBFGAO010000292.1, forward strand.
TCAGCAGCAGCACGACGACAGTCGCCAGGATGCAGACCGGGATCGCCAGCGCGACCAGCAGCGTCGCGCGCGCCTGGCGCAGGAACAGCCACAGCACGCCGACCGCCAGCAGCATGCCGAGCAGCAGGTTGCCCGATACCAGGCCGACCGCGCGGTTGATGAACACGGAGGGGTCGAAGGACTGCTCGATGGTCAGGCCCATCGCAGCCAGCGGCCCGTCGCGCAGCGCGGCGATCTCCGCGCGCACGGCGGCCAGCGTCGCGAGCACGTCGGCGCCGGGCTCCTTGATGATCTGCACGCCGATGGCCGGGTTGCCGTTCTGCACCGACAGCGCATCGCGGTCGCCGCGCTCGACCGAGATCGTCGCGACGTCGGCCAGGCGCACCGGCCGCCCGTCGCGCCAGTCCAGCACCAGCTCGCCGAGGTCCTCGGGCCGGTAGCGGCCGGCGAAGCGCAGCGTGTACTGGCGGCGGCCCAGCTCGGCGAATCCGCCCGACACGTCGTCCGCGCTGCCGGCGATGGCCGCCATCGCCGGGATCTGCACGCCGAGCTCGGCGGCACGGTAGGCGTCGAAGCCGATGCGCAGTTCGTCGGGCGCGCCGGCCCGGATGTTGACGGCGCCGACGCCGGGGACCGACTCGACGCGGGCCCGCAGCAGGTCCTCGACCTCGCGCCGGTAGTTCTCGACCGGGCCGGGCGTGCCCGGCTTCAGCTGCACGAAGAACCAGGACAGCGTCTCGTTGGGGCCGACGCCGCCGTTGTCGCCGAGCGCGATGCGCGGTGCGTCGGCGTCGCGTGGCATCGGCGGCAGCTGGTTCATACGGCCGATCACGTCCACCAGCGTCCGCGGCATGTCGGTGCCGATCGCGAACTCGAGGTTGATGAATGCGCCGCCGGCGTTCGCGAAGGAACTGATCTGCTTGAGGCCCGGCAGGCCGCGCAGCGCCTGTTCCTGCGGCTCGATCAGCTGCGACTCGACCTCGCTGGGCGCAGCGGCGCGCCAGCCCGTGAAGATCGAGATCACCGGCTCCTCGACGTCCGGGAACAGCTGCACCGGCAGCCGGACCAGGCTGACGATGCCGAGCACGACGATCAGCCCGACGGCGACCGCCACGCCGACCGGGCTCTTCATCGACCTGTCCGTCAGTTTCACTTGCCGCCCCCCGGGGTATCGGATGCATCCGGCCGTCCCCGGGTTTATGGGACACCCGCAGCGGCCTGTCGTGGCATCGCCTGGCCGCGGCTGCGGCGCGCTTCGTCGCAGGATCGGCCATGCGCGCGTAGAATCCGCGGATGACCGCGCCGCCCCCGTCGCAGGAAATCGTCCCGGAACGCGAGATCCTCGCCGCGCTGGAACGGCTCGCCTCGGAGATCACGGCCCGGCTCGCCGGCAGCGACCCGCTGGTGCTGACCGTGATGAACGGCGGCCTCGTCTTCGCGGGCCAGCTGCTGACGCGGCTCGGCTTCCGGCTCGAGTGCGGCTACGTGCACGTGCGCCGCTACGGCGCGGGCACGACCGGTGGCGAGCTGGTCTGGATCGCCGGCC
>JBFGAO010000293.1:0-1905 GCA_041568095.1 Steroidobacteraceae bacterium
GGACCAGCACCGCGGCTGGTTCCACAGCTCGCTGCTGGCCTCGGTCGCCGGCAAGGGTGTCGCACCGTACCGGCAGGTCGTCACGCATGGCTTCGCGGTCGACGACAAGGGCCGCAAGATGTCCAAGTCGCTCGGCAACGTCGTCGCGCCGCAGAAGGTCATGCAGACCCTCGGCGCCGACGTGCTGCGGCTGTGGGTCGCCGCGACCGACTACAGCGCCGAGATGAGCGTCTCGGACGAGATCCTGAAGCGGATGGCGGACAGCTACCGCCGGATGCGCAACACGGTCCGCTTCCTGCTGGGCAACCTGGCCGGCTTCGACCCGGCCCGTGATGCGCTGCCGGCGGATGAACTGGTCGCGCTGGACCGCTGGGCGCTGGCGCGTGCCGCCGAACTGCAGCAGGAGGTCATCGAGGCCTACCGCGACTACGACTTCCACCTGATCTACCAGAAGGTCCACAACTTCTGCGTCGTGGACCTCGGCGCGTTCTGGCTCGACATCCTGAAGGACCGCCTGTACACGACGCCGGCGAAGAGTGCCGCGCGCCGTTCCGCGCAGACCGCGATGTACCACGTCGCCGAGGCGATGGTGCGCTGGCTGGCGCCGATCCTGTCGTTCACGGCCGAGGAGATCTGGCAGTACCTGCCCGGCGAGCGCGAGGACAGCGTGTTCTACGCCACCTGGTGGGACATCCCGGCCGTGCCGGCGACCGACGGGCTGGACTGGGAAGCGGTGATCGCGCTGAAGACCGACGTGTCGCGCGAACTCGAGCGGCTGCGCGCCGACGGCAAGCTGGGTGCGCCGCTGGAGGCCGGGGTGGACGTCTACCTCGACGAGGCGCAGCATCGGCGCATCGGGCCGCTGGCCAGCGAGTTGCGCTTCGTGCTGATCACGTCGGCGGCGCGGCTGCTGCCGGCTGCGGGCCGGCCCGAGAACGCGGTGCCGGCGACGACGGTCGCGAAGGCCGGCGCGTGGATCTCGGTGCACGTGCATGACGCCGCGAAGTGCGCGCGCTGCTGGCACCGGCGCGACGACGTCGGCTCGGACCCGGCCCACCCGGAGATCTGCGCACGCTGCGTCGGCAACCTCGACGGGGCGGGAGAGACGAGGCAATACGCGTGAACGAGCAGGCAGGACCGAAGCGGACCGCGGTGTGGTGGCTGTGGCTTTCCGCGCTGGTGTTCGTCGCGGACCAGGTCACCAAGTGGTGGATCGTGCAGCGCTTCGAATTGTTCGAGGTGCGCCCGGTCTGGCCGGTGCTGGAACTGACCCGGCTGCACAACACCGGGGCCGCGTTCAGCCTGCTCGCGCAGGCCGGCGGATGGCAGCGCTGGTTCTTCGTCGGGCTGGCGGGCGCCGTCAGCGTCGGCATCGTCTGGTGGCTGTGGACGCTGCCGCGCCGCGGCCACCCGTGGCTCGCGGTCGGCCTGGCGCTGGTGCTGGGCGGCGCGCTCGGCAACGTCGTGGACCGGCTGACGCACGGTCATGTCATCGACTTCCTGCACTTTCACTGGCAGCAGTGGTACTACCCGGCCTTCAACGTCGCCGACATCGCGATCACGACCGGCGCGATCATGTTGATCATCGACGCCATCCTGCACGCGCGGCGCAGCAAGCAGGCGGGCGCGGCGTGAAGGTGCTGCTCGCCAACCCGCGCGGCTTCTGCGCCGGCGTCGACCGGGCGATAGACATCGTCGAGCGGGCGCTGGCGCTGTTTGGCGCGCCGGTCTACGTGCGCCACGAGGTCGTGCACAACCGCTACGTCGTGGACCGGCTGCGCGAGGCCGGCGCCGTGTTCGTCGAGGAACTGGACGAGGTGCCGGACGACGCGACGGTGATCTTCAGCGCGCACGGCGTCGCCCCGACCGTCCACGCCGAGGCCAAGGTCCGCGCGCTCAAGACGA
>JBFGAO010000294.1:0-1895 GCA_041568095.1 Steroidobacteraceae bacterium
GAGCCCTGAACCGCGTGGTGGCGACGGCGAGACCGGCGCCGCGCCGCCGTTCATGCTGCGGATCGCCGACGAGGAACTCGTCACGCCGCGCGAGCGGCGCCGCCGTTCCTCGCTGAAGGCCAGCCGCGCCAACCACGCGACGGCCGCCAGCGCGCTGGCGGCGGCGCTGAAGGAACTGGGGCTCGACAAGGCCGTCCTCGGCCTCGACGACGAGGCTCTGGCCGGCATGCTGCCGGCCCATGGCATCGGCGCGCGCTTCGTCAACGCCGACGACACGCTGCGCCGGATCCGGCTGGCCAAGTCGCCGGCGGAACTGCGGCTGATGCGGATAGCCGCCGTCAACAACGTCGAGGCGGCGCTGGCAGCAGCGCGCACGGCGCGCGACGCCGGCTCGACCCGCGTGCTGCGCTCGCGCTTCATGGCCGAAGCCGCGCTGCGCGGCAACAGCGGCCTGTTCATGGTCATCGACGGGTCCTCGTCGGAGGTCATGGACTGGCCGCTGCGCGACGGCATGGCGCTGTCCATCGACTGCGTCAGCACCTGCCGGCACTACCACGGCGACTACGCGCGGACGATCTTCATCGGCGAGCCGCCCGAGCCGATCCGCCGCGCCGTCGCGGCGATCGGCATCGCCTGGGACGACATCCGCGGCAAGCTGCGGGCCGGACTGCGCTTCAGCGACGTGACGCGGATCGGCCGGGAATCGCTTTCGAAGCAGGGCGTCGACGTCACCGTCAGCTTCCGGCCGCACAGCGTCGGGCTGTTCCACACCGACCACCCCTCGGCGAGCCTCGCACAGGGCCGGCTGGCGCCGGACCTGGTGCTGGAGGACGGCATGGTGCTCAGCGTCGACTGCCCGGTGCTGGACACCGGCCTCGGCGGCACCGCGCACCTCGAGGACCTGATGCTGATCCGCGCAGACGGCGCCGAGCCGCTGCACGCGACCGGCGACAAGGTCATCGTCGTCTGAGCGCGGTGAGCCCCGGCATGCAGCGCCCTTCGGCGCCGGCGCCCGCGGCGCGCCCCTGGTGGACGCAGAAGCGCTGGTGGATCGCGATCCTGCTGTCTGCCGTGACGATGATCGGCTACGTGGACCGGCTCGCGCTGTCGGTCGCAGCACCGGTCGTGCGCCGCGAGTTCGGCTTCACGAACGAGCAGTACGGGCTGATCACGCTGGCCTTCCTGCTCTGCTATTCAGTCGGCCAACTGCTGCTCGGTCCGGTGATCGACCGGCTGGGCAGCAAGCGTTCGCTGTCGCTTGCCGTTCTGTGGTGGAGCATCGCGTCGATGCTGCACGCGCTGGGCCGCGGCGTCGGCAGCTTCTTCGCGGCCCGTGCGCTGCTCGGCATCACCGAGGCCGTCAACTTCCCGGCCGCCTACAAGGTGATCGCCGAGTGGTTCCCGAAGGCCGAGCGCAGTTTCGCGAGCGGCTTCGTGACCGCGGGTACCGGCCTGGGCGCGATCGTCGCGCCGCCGCTGATAGCGTTCCTGATCGCGAGCTTCGATGCGCTTCACGCACGCGGCTGGTCGCCGGTGCAGGGCTGGCAGGCCGCCTTCATCGTGCCGGGCCTGCTCGGCATCGCCTGGCTGTGGATCTGGAAGCGATTCTTCCACCTGCCCGAACTGCACCCGCGCATTGGCGCGGACGAGCTCGCGCTGGTGCTGGCCGGGCGGCCGGCGCTCGCGCCGGTCGCCGCGCAGCGCCGGCCGCTGGGCGCAGAGGCCAGCGCCTACTTCCGGCAGATGGCCCACTGGTTCCGGTACCGCCAGACCTGGGGCCTCGCGCTGGCGCGCTTCACCGGCGACGGGGCCTTCTACTTCTTCGCGTTCTGGATCCCGAACTAACTCGCCGACGTGCGCGGCTTCGGCCTGCGCGAGATCGCCTGGGCGGCGGC
>JBFGAO010000295.1:0-1862 GCA_041568095.1 Steroidobacteraceae bacterium
GCGTGCGCGTGTAGCGGTGCGGCTGGAAGGCGAGCACGATCCGGCGTCCCGGCCAGGCCTGCCGCGCGGCCTCCAGCGTCGCGTCGATCTCGGTCGGGTGGTGCCCGTAATCGTCGACCAGCGTCACGGTGCCGGCCGCCGTCGCGACGTCGCCGAGGCGCTCGAAGCGCCGCCCGATGCCCTCGAAGCCGGCCAGCGCGCGCTGGATCGCCTCGTCGCCGACGCCGAGGTCGGTCGCGACGGCGATCGCGGCCAGCGCATTGCGGACGTTGTGCAGCCCCGGCAGGTTCAGCGCGACCGGCAGCGGCTCGCGGCCCTCGCGCAGCACGTCGAAGCGGGTGCGCTCGCCCTCGCGGATTAGCGCCGCGGCGCGCAGGTCGGCGCCGTCGCCCAGCCCGTAGGTCAGCGTCGGCCGTCCGACGGCCGGCACCATCGCGGCGACGACCGGGTCATCGGCGCACAGCACGGCGAGTCCCCAGAACGGCAGGTTGTGCAGGAAGGCGACGAAACTGTCCTTCAGCCTCTCGAAGTCGCCGCCGTGCGTGCCGAGGTGGTCGTGGTCGATGTTGGTGACGATCGCGATCACCGGCTGCAGGTGCAGGAACGACGCATCGCTCTCGTCGGCCTCGGCGACCAGGTAGCGGCTGGAGCCGAGGCGCGCATTGCTGCCGGCGCTCTTGAGCCGCCCGCCGATCACGAAGGTCGGGTCCAGCCCGCCCTCGGCCAGCACGCTGGCGACCAGGCTGGTCGTCGTGGTCTTGCCGTGGGTGCCGGCCACGGCGATGCCCTGCCGGAAGCGCATCAGCTCGGCGAGCATCTCGGCGCGCTGCACGACCGGGATCCGCGCCTGCTGTGCGGCCTGCAGTTCCGGGTTGTCGGCCGCGACCGCGGTCGACACGACGACGACGTCGGCGCCGCCGACCTGCGCCGCGGCGTGGCCGATGAAGACCGTGACGCCCATGCCGCGCAGCCGCTCGGTCACGGCCGTCGCGCGCAGGTCCGAGCCCTGCACGCGGTAGCCGAGGTTGACCAGCACCTCGGCGATGCCGGCCATGCCGGCGCCGCCGATGCCGATCAGGTGGATCAGGCCGATGCGCCGCATCCGCTCGCTCATCGCCGCGCCTCCTCGGCCTCGAGGCACAGTTCCGCGACGCGGCTGGCCGCGTCGGTGACCGCGAGCCCGCGCGCGGCCTCGGCCATCTCGAGCAGCCCGGTGCGCCCGCCCTCGAGCAGCGCACCGAGCTCGGCGGCGAGCCGCTGCGCATCGAGCCCCGCCTCCGGCAGCAGCCGCGCGGCGCCGGCCGCGGCGAGGAATTCCGCGTTGCGGGTCTGGTGGTCGTCCACCGCGGCCGGGAACGGGATCAGCAGCGCGCCGACGCCGGCCGCGGCGAGTTCCGACACGGTCAGCGCGCCGGCACGCGAGACGACCAGGTCCGCCTCGGCGTAGGCCGCCGCCATGTCGTCGATGAAGGGCCGCAGCTCGGCGTGGACGCCGGCGGCACGGTAGGCCGCGGCGGCCTCGTCGAGGCCCTGCGGGCCGGCCTGGTGCAGCACCTGCGGGCGGCGCGAGGCGGGCAGCAGCGCGAGCGCCTCCGGCAGCAGCCGGTTCAGCGCCCGCGCGCCCTGGCTGCCGCCGAACACCAGCAGCCGCAGCGGGCCCTGGCGGCCGGTGTAGCGCTGCGCCGGCGGCGGCAGCGCGGCAATCGCGGGACGGATCGGGTTGCCGACGCAGGCGGCGCGTCGTCCCGCGCCGAAGCTGCCCGGGAAGGCCTCGGCCACGCGCGCGGCCAGCCGCGCCAGGCAGCGGTTGGTCAGGCCGGCGACCGCATTCTGCTCATGGATCACCAGCGGCGTGCCGGCCA
>JBFGAO010000296.1:0-1853 GCA_041568095.1 Steroidobacteraceae bacterium
GCCTGCGCGGCGAGGATGCCTGCCACCGGTCCGGAAATTCCGGCTGCATCGACCAGCTGCGGCAGCCCGGCGCGCAGCGGCTCGTCGCGCTGTTCCGCACGCACCGAGACCCGGGCCCGCGCGACGCAGGCCGACAGCAACGACCAGGCCGCGAGCAACTGCGGGCGGCCGCCGACCTCGAGGGCCGCCTTGTCGCGCTGCATCCGGCTGGAGCGGCCGCCGGCCAGCAGCAGGCCGTACAGCGGCGTCACGGCGCCTCCGCGGCGCGATAGTCGCCGCTGCGGCCGCCGCTCTTGGCCAGCAGCCGGACCTCGGCGATCACGATGTCCTTCGACAGCGACTTGCACATGTCGTAGACGGTCAGCGCCGCGACGGTGGCGCCGGTCAGCGCCTCCATCTCGACGCCGGTGCGGTGGTGCACCGCGGCGGTGCAGCGGATCTCGACCTCGCCGGAATCGGCTACGTCGATCTCGATGTTGCAGCGCTCGAGGCCCAGCGGGTGGCAGAACGGGATCAGCTCGTGCGTGCGCTTCGCCGCCATCGTGCCCGCGACGATGGCGGTGTCGAACACAGGTCCCTTGCCGGTCCGGTAGCCTGCAGCGCGCAGCGTCTCGAGCGCCGCGGCCGGCAGCCGCAGCCGCGCGATGGCGGTGGCGACGCGCAGCGCCGGATCCTTCGCGCTGACGTCCACCATGCTCGGCCGTCCCTTGTCGTCAACGTGGCTCAGCATCGTCATCCGCCGATGTAGTACATCTCGATCTTGCGCAGCGGCTGCCAGCCGCCGTGCTGCGGCCGCTGCTCGCTGTAGCGGTCGGTGCGGCGCCGCCCGGCGCCGCGGATCAGGGCCAGCAACTCGTCGTCGCCCGCGCCGTCGCGCAGCGGTCCGCGCAGGTCGGTGCCTTCGGTCGCGAACAGGCAGGTGTACAGCACGCCGTCCGACGACAGCCGCGCGCGCGTGCAGTCGCCGCAGAAGGGCTGCGACACCGACGAGATGAAGCCGACCTCGCCGGCGCCGTCGGCGTAGGCATAGCGCTCGGCGACCTCGCCGCGGTAGGCGCCGGGCAGCGGCTCGAGCGGGTACTCGGCGGCGATGCGGTCGCGCAGCTCGCGCGACGGCACGACCTGCGCCGGGTCCCAGTGGTTGCGGTTGCCGACGTCCATGTACTCGATGAAGCGGACGATCACGCTGCTGCCGCGGAAGTGCCGCGCGAGCGCCAGCACCTCGCCGTCATTGACGCCGCGCTGCACGACCGCATTGACCTTGACCGGGTCGAGGCCCGCTTCGCGCGCTGCGGCGATTCCGTCCAGCACCCGCGGCAGGCCGTCGAAGCCCCCGCTCATGCGCCGGAAGGTCGCCGGGTCCAGCGCGTCGAGGCTGACAGTCACGCGGTCGAGGCCGTTGCCGGCGAGTTCGGCCGCGTGCTGTGCGAGCAGCACGCCGTTCGTCGTCAGCGCCAGGTCCTCGACGCCGTCGATCCCCGACAGCTCGGCGACGAGCTCGGCGAGCCCCGCGCGCAGCAGTGGCTCGCCGCCGGTCAGGCGCAGCTTGCGAACGCCGAGCGACGCGAACAGCCGCGCGAGCCGCGCGATCTCGCCGAAGCCGAGCCGCTGGGCCGCAGGCAGGAAGCGGTAGCGCTCGTGGAAGGTCTCGCGCGGCATGCAGTACGGGCAGCGGAAGTTGCAGCGGTCCATGACCGAGATGCGCAGGTCCGACAGCGGGCGCGCATAGGCGTCGGCGACGCCGGGCGCAGCCGGCAGCGTGACGATCCTGGACTGATCCGTTTCCTGCATCGGTCACCAGCGGTACAGCGGGACGTCGAGGCCGGCGCGGTGCAGCGCCGGGCCCGCCGGCA
>JBFGAO010000297.1:0-1853 GCA_041568095.1 Steroidobacteraceae bacterium
GAAGGCGCTCCTGCGCGGGCTGCTCGAGCTGCACGCGATCCCGGGCGAGGAGTTCCCCTGGGACCCGGCGCTCGGCGACGCCTTCAACGCGCGCGAGGCCGAGCTCGAGCGCCGCGTCGGCCGCTCGGCCGCGGGCTGGCTGAGCGCCGGCCGGCCGCGTCCATGGACCCGCGCCTCGAGGAACTGCTGAGCCTGCTCGACCTCGAGCGGCTCGAGGTCAACCTGTTCCGCGGCGAGAGCCGCGACATCGGCGCGCCGCAGGTGTTCGGCGGCCAGGTGCTCGGGCAGGCGCTGGTCGCGGCCTCGCGCACCGTCGAGGACCGCCTCGTGCACTCGCTGCACGCCTACTTCCTGCGCCGCGGCGACTACAACGCGCCGATCGTGTTCGAGGTGGACCGCAGCCGCGACGGCGGCAGCTTCACGAGCCGCCGGGTCGTCGCGATCCAGCACGGCCAGCCGATCCTGACGATGTCGGCGTCCTTCCAGGAGCGCCAGCCCGGCATGGACCACCAGGCGCCGATGCCGGACGTGCCGCCGCCGGAGAAATTGCGCGACCTCGGCGAGATCAATGCGAGCATGCTGGACCGGATGCCGGAGAAGGTGCGGCGCTTCTTCGAGCACCAGCGCCCCTTCGAGTTCCGGCCGGTGCGCCCGCCGGACTACCTGAACCCGACCCGGCAGCCGGCGCTGAAGCAGGTCTGGTTCCGCGCGGTCGGCACATTGCCGGACGACCAGCCGCTGCACCGCTGCCTGCTGGCCTACGTGTCCGACTACCACCTGCTCGACACGGCGACGCTGCCGCACGGCGTGTCGATCTTCCAGCTGCAGGTCGCGAGCATCGACCACGCGATCTGGTTCCACCGCGACCTGCGCATCGACGACTGGCTGCTGTACGCGATCGACAGCCCGAGCGCCAGCGGCGCGCGCGGCTTTGCGCGCGGCCAGGTCTTCACGCGCGACGGCACGCTGGTCGCCAGCGTCACGCAGGAGGGCCTGATCCGCGAGCACGGCGGCTGGACCCGCCCGGCGGGCCAGCAGGTCTGAGCGGCGCGCCTCAGCCGGCGCCGCGCCGGCGCTTCCAGATGAAGTAGACGGGGATGCCGGCCAGCGAGATGCCGACGTTCAGCAGCGCGATGCCCGGCGTCTCGAGCAGCGCATTGACCATCAGCACCGCGATGCCGGCGATGTAGAACAGCGGCACCCAGGGGTAGCCGAAGGTCCGGTACGGGCGCGGCAGTTCCGGGCGCTTCGCCCGCAGCCGCCAGACGGCGGCGACGGCCAGCGCGTAGAACGGCACGAGGCCCAGCACGAAGGTCGCCGCCAGTTCCTCGAAGGTCCTGATCGACGCGTAGATGCAGGCGACGAGGCCCGCGACCGCGACCGCGACATGCGGCGTCTGGAAGCGCGGGTGGACGCGGGACGTCGCGCGGAAGAAGTTGCCGTCGCGGCCCATCGCGAAGAACACGCGCGGGTCGGACACGGCCAGCGCCGCGAGCGCGCCGAAGGTCGAGACCATGACGAGCCCGGCGATCAGCGCCGACCCGCCGCCGCCCAGCACCTGGCCGACCGCGTCGGAGGCGACCATCGGCGAGCGCTGCACGACCTCGAGCGGCAGCACCCACAGGTAGGCGACGTTGATCGCGAGGTAGATCGACGCGACGATGGCGACGCCGGTCAGCAGCGCGCGCGGCATGTTGCGCTGCGGGTCGCGGATTTCGCCGGCGACGGCGCAGACCGGCGTGACGCCGTCGTAGGCCCACAGCACCGAGACCAGCGCCAGCAGGAAGCCGGTCGCGGTCAGCGGCGACCAGCGCAGCGGCTCGCTGAAGGCGCCGAGCTCGGCATTGCCGAGC
>JBFGAO010000298.1:0-1845 GCA_041568095.1 Steroidobacteraceae bacterium
CCTGGCCGCCGAACACCTGCGGCGCGCCGATGTCGCGGCTCTCGCCGCGGAACAGGTTGACCTCGAGCCGCTCGAGGTCGAGCAGCTTCAGCAGTTCGGCCAGCCGCTGGTCCGTCGTCATCGCGCCTGCCTGCCGCCGCCGCTCAGTCGCCGGCCGCGACGCCGAGGCGCTGCTGCATGATCGGGCTGGTCGTGGTGTACTGCAGGAACTGCCGCTTCTCCGGGTAGACGTGGTGCTGGACGCCGAAGGCCGCCAGCGCGGCCTCGTGGAAGCCCGACAGGATCAGCTTCTTCTTGCCCGGGTAGGTGTTGACGTCGCCGACCGCGAACACGCCCGGCACGCTGGTCTGGAACTTCTCGGTGTCGACGCGCAGCGCCTTCTTCTCCAGTTCCAGGCCCCATTCCGCGATCGGCCCCAGTTTCGGGTGCAGGCCGAAGAACACCAGCAGCTGCTCGCAGGGCACCTCGACGGACTGCTTGTCGAGGCCGAGGATCGTCGCGCCGGTCAGCCGCTCGCCGTCGGTCGCGAGCTTCGTGATCATGCCGCCCATCTGGCGCATCTTCCCGGCCTCGGCCAGTTCCATCATCTTCGCGACGCTGGCCGGCGCCGCGCGGTACTCGGCACGGCGGTGCACCAGTGTCAGCGAGCGCGCCTTGCCGCAGAGTTCCAGCACCCAGTCCAGCGCGCTGTCGCCGCCGCCGGCGATCAGCAGGTCCTTGCCGTGGAAGTCCTCGGCGCGGCGCACGCGGTAATGCAGGTGCCGGCCCTCCAGCGCATCGGCGCCGTCCACGTGCAGCCGGCGCGGCTGGAAGGAGCCGAGCCCGCCGGCGATGATCACGGCGCCGGCGTCGAAGCGCGTGCCCGCCGAGGTCGCGATGTCGAAGCGACCGTCCGGTCGCGGCCGCAATTCGCTGACCTCCTGGCCCAGGTGGAAGCCGGCCCCGAAGGGCTTGATCTGCTCCAGCAGCCGGTCCACCAGCTCCTGCGCGCCGCAGACCGGCAGCGCCGGGATGTCGTAGATCGGCTTGTCCGGGTACAGCTCGGCGCACTGGCCGCCGGGGTGCTTCAGCGTGTCGACGACCTGGCACTTCATGCCCAGCAGGCCCAGCTCGAAGACCGCGAACAGGCCCGACGGGCCGGCGCCCACGATCACGCACTCGGTCTGGATCACGTCGCTCGCCTGGTCGCTCACCGCTCACCCTCGTCGTTCCCGGCCGCGGGCCCGCGGCAGGCCGGGCATTTTAGCCGATGGCCCGGCGCGCGGGGCCGGCACGGCGCTGCTAGCATCGGCGCCATGACCCACTCGCTCGCTGCGCCGCTGGCGCTGCTGGTCCGCGACTACGAGGAACTGCGCGCGCGCGGCGAGGCGCTGGTGCTCGCGACCGTCGTCGCGACCGAGGGCTCGACCTACCGCAAGGCCGGCACCCAGATGCTGATCACGGCCGGCGGGGCGCTGCGCGGCCTGCTGTCGGGCGGCTGCCTGGAGGTGGACCTGATCGATCGCGCGCGGCGCGTGCTCGCGGGCGGCAGGCCCGAGGTGGCCGCCTACGACATGCGCGGCGAGGACGACCTGCTGTTCGGCCTCGGCAGCGGCTGCGAGGGCGCGATGCAGGTGCTGCTGCAGCGCGTCGGCCCTGACGAGGGCTGGCAGCCGCTGGCGCAGCTGGCCGCGCTGTGCGCAGGCCGGCAGCGCGCGGCGCTGGCGCTCGTTGTCGACGGGCCCGAAGCCGGCCACGGCTGGGGACCGGAGGCCGCGACGGCGGGTGCTACCGAACCGTCCGCGGTCGCCGCGGCGCGGCACCAGGCCGAAGTCGCGGCCGAGGCGGCGCTGGTCGAAACGGAGA
>JBFGAO010000299.1:0-1842 GCA_041568095.1 Steroidobacteraceae bacterium
CCGCGCACTTCGACGTGCCCGAGGCCGCTGCGAGAGCGCTGCACGCCGCACTGCGCGACCGCCTGCCCGGTTACCTCGTTCCGCGCCTCGTGCGCGAGGTCGCCGGCGCCGGATCCAAGACCCCCGTCGCGTAACCGCCCGCGGCTGCGGTGCTAGAATCCCGCGCATCCCGGCCCTGCGGCCGTTGCGGGAGCAAGCCTTGAAGCCACTGGTCGCGGTTCCGATGATCGCGCTGACCCGCCACCAGGACAACGTCGAGGCGGTCAACAAGGCACTGCGCAATGCCGGCCACCCGGTGCACCTGGCCTGGCTCCCGGACGCACGCGAGCTCGGCGACGTGCTGACGCAGGCCTCCGCCGAGATGCTGCTGCTGTTCGCCGACGAGAACATCATCGACCTGCCCGCGGCGATGGACTTCCGCGCGCGCTTCGCGCCGGAAGTGCCGGTGCTGATCGTGCGCGAGAAAATCGACGAGGCCGCGATCGCGGAGGCGATGGCGCTCGGCGCGCAGGACGCCGTGACGATCTCCAATGTCGAGCGGCTGCAGCTGGTCGTCGGGCGGGAACTGCGCACCTACCGGCTGGACCGCGCGCTGGCGACGACGCTGACGGACGCACGCGAGTACAAGCGCCAGCTGCGCGACTTCGTCGCCACCTCGGCCGACGCGATCGCGCAGGTGCAGGAAGGCATCATCGTCGACGCGAACCCGGCCTGGGTCGAGCTGTTCGGCTACACGTCCGTCGACGAGGTCGTCGGCTTGCCGCTGATGGACGCCTTCGACCAGGACGACCATGCGGCGATCAAGGGCGCGCTGGCCGCGTGCCTGCTGGGCAAGTGGCAGGGCCACGCACTGCGCGCATCGGCGCTGCTGGTCAGCGGCCACACGCCGTCGCTGGAATTCCAGCTGACGCGCGGCGAGTTCGAGGGTGCACCCAGCGTGCAGGTCTGCGTGCCGTCCCGGCTCGCGGACGAGGGCGAGGTCGAGCGCCGGCTGGCCGAGGCCATGCAGTGCGACCCGGCGACCGGCTTCATGCACCGCCGTTTCTTCATCGAGCGGCTGCGCGAGCGGCTGTCCGGGGCCGCAAAGGGCGGTGTGCGCTGGCTGGCCCACATCGAGCCGGACCGCTACGAGGCCATGCTCGAGGAGCTCGGCGTCGTGATCGGCGAGGAGTTCCTGACCGACTTCGCGCGGCTGCTGCGCGAGCAGATCCAGCCGGGCGACCTCGCGGGGCGCTTCGGCGGCAACGGCTTCATGGTGCTGCTCGAGCGCGGCAACCAGCAGGACATCGAGGCCTGGGCCGAGCACGTCGTGCACAAGGTCGCCTCCGAGATGTTCCAGGTCGGGCCCAAGTCACTGGCGACGACCTGCACGATCGGGCTCGGCGAGGTGTCCGCCGAGGTGACCGCGCCCGAGGCGCCGGCGACCGACGCCTACACCGCGGCCCGCCAGGGTCGCGAGCTGGGCGGCAACCGCGTCCACATCCTCGAGCAGACCGGCGCGATGCTGAGGCAGCAGGACCAGGACAAGGCGCGCGTGCGCCAGATCAAGGCTGCGCTGGTGGACAACCGCTTCCGGCTCGTGCAGCAGCCGATTGCGAGCCTCGTCGGCGAGGACGCGGGCATGTTCGACGTGCTGGTCCGCATGCTCGACGAGCAGGGCCACGAGCTGCTGCCGTCGGTGTTCATGCCGGCGGCCGAGCGCAACGACCTGATGAAGCCGATCGACCGCTGGGTCATCGGCGCCGCGCTGGGCTTCGCCGCCGCGAAGAAGCCGGGCGCGCTGTTCGTGTGACTGTCGCAGGACTCGCTCGGCGACGACACGCTGGCCGACTGGGTCGCCGG
>JBFGAO010000300.1:0-1822 GCA_041568095.1 Steroidobacteraceae bacterium
CGCGCCCGATCGTGTCCACGGCCAGGGTGCTGGTGCCATGCGGCGCGCTCGATGACGACCCTGGCCTGCAGCCGGCCGGCCACATCTTCGTCGCCGACAAGGCGCCGTGGCACGAGATCGCCGACCGGCTGCCCCAGTGGGAGGCCTACCCTGCGTAGCGCCGCGCTGCTGCTTGCGGCAGGCCTGCTGGCCGGCTGCGGCGGGCGTCCCGAGCCCGAGCAGCAGATCCGTGCGCTTGTCGCCGACGGCGAGCGCGCCGCAGGGCACCAGCACCCTGGCCGTGGACACGATCGGGCGCGCGACCGGGCTGCCGCAGCGGCGGCAGAAGTCCTGTGCAAAGAACTTCGCGCCCGGAAGCGCGTAGGTCTCGCGCTGCTGCTCGCCGCGGACCCAGCGGAAGCTGGCGGCCGGGTAGAAGGCGTTGGTCGCATGCGCGGCGCTGCGCGCGCGGCGGCAGCGCGAGCAGTGGCAGTTCATCACGCGCTCGGGCGGGCCGGTCGTCTCCCAGGCCACGTCGCCGCACAGGCAGCTGCCGCGCGTGACGCCGGGCTTCGGTTCCGGCGCCGGGCGCTCGACGCCCATGCCGCCGCCGAACTCGGGCGGGAAGCCGGCGTGCTGCGGCAGCGAATCGCCGATGCCGTACCAGGGCGCGCGGGAGCCGCAGAAGACGTGCATCTGCGGGCGCGCGTCCGGGTCTTCCTGCAGGTTGCCGGCCGGGATCAGCGCAACGCCCTTGGGCGGCAGCAGCATCGGCACGACCGAGCCGCAGTGCCGGCAGAACGAGCGGGTGCCGTGCTCGGAGGACTGGTAGGCGGCGATGTCGTCCTCGCCGGCGGTCCAGCGGAAGGCCGGCAGCGGCGCGGCGGCGAAGGTCGCGAACATCGAGCCGTGGTGCTTGCGGCACATCGAGCAGTGGCAGTTGATCATCATCGCGAACGGGCCGTCGACCTCGAAGCGGACGGCGCCGCACAGGCAGGATCCGGTGTGCATGAGGGCCCCCGGTCATCGGCTGGAGCGCCCTAGTGTGCCGCCGCCGGGCGGCGCTGCATACTGGCGCGGGCTGCAGGCAAGGGAGCACCGCGATGTACACGCTGTATTACGCGCCGGGCGCGGCGAGCCTGGCCGTGCACTGGCTGCTGATCGAGCTCGGCGTCGCGCACGAGCTGAAGCTGGTGGACCTGCAGGCCGGCGAGCACCGCCGCGCCGAATACCTGGCGCTGAACCCGAACGGCGTGGTGCCGACGCTGATCGTCGACGGCGCGCCCGCCTGGGAATGCGCGGCGCTGCTGATGCTGCTGGCCGAGCGCCACCCCGAGCCCGGCCTCGCGCCGCCGCCGGGCGGCGGGCAGCGGGTCACGTACCTGACGTGGATGTTCCACCTGTCCAACACGGTGCAGCCGGCCTTCCGCGACTGGTTCTACCCGGATCGCCAGGCCGGCGAGGCGCAGGCGCCGGCCATCAAGGACGGTGCGCAGCTGCGCATCGAGGCTGCCTGGGACAGGCTCGACGCGCAGCTGCGCCAGGGCGGGCCCTATGTCGCCGGCGACCGCGTCAGCGCCGTCGACTTCCTCGCGACGATGCTGCTGCGCTGGTCGCGCAACATGCCGCGGCCGGCGACCGGCTGGCCCGCGCTCGGCGACTACGCGCAGCGGATGAAGGCACGGCCCTCGTTCCGCGCGCTGTACGCCCGCGAGGGGCTCACCGAGTGGGCCTGAGGGCCCGCTTCAGCGGAAGCGCCAGGTCACGAGCAGCGACGCCATCCCGACCGCTTCGTCGCGGATGATGTTGATCCGCTCGTACTCGACGCGGGCGCCGAGCCGGC
>JBFGAO010000301.1:0-1815 GCA_041568095.1 Steroidobacteraceae bacterium
GAAGAAGGCAGTCAAGTGCGACATGTGCAAGGACCTCGCCGGCGGCCCGGCCTGCGTCCGCGCCTGCCCGACCGGGGCGGCATTGCGCATGAGCCCTGCCGAATTCGTCACGCTGACCAAGCGCGCGGGCTAGCGACCGCGATGCACGAATCGATCCTCGCATACCGCCGGCACCGCTATCTCTGGGTCGCGCTCGCATTGACGGCGCTCGCCATCGCGGCGTACTGGGCGCACGATCCCCAGGAACCCCCGAACGGCGGTACCGCGCTCGGCTACACGCTGGGTGTGCTCGGTGCGCTGATGATCGCGTGGCTCGCCTGGTTCGGTGTCCGCAAGCGCCGCTATGCCTCGACCCTCGGCACCGTGCAGGGCTGGCTGTCCGCCCACGTCTACCTCGGCCTCGCGCTCGTCGTCATCGTGCTCCTGCACTCGGGCTTCCAGTTCGGCTGGAACGTTCATACGCTGGCATTCGTGCTGCTCGTGCTGGTGATCGCGAGCGGCATCTACGGCGTCGTCGTCTACCTGCGCTATCCCGAACGCATGAGTACGAACCGGGGCGGCGCGAGCCGGCCGGAGCTCTTCGACCAGCTCGCGGATCTCGACCGGCGGGCACGCCGCGTGGCGAAGAACCTCGCGGGGCCGTACCCGGACGTGGTCCAGAGCAGCATCGCCCGGACCGAGCTTGGCAGTACGCTGTGGGCACGCTTCCGCGGCCGGGACAACTCGCAGGTCATGCTGCCGGCGGGTGCCGAGTCGCGACTCGTCCGGAACGCGGGCCAGGAAGCAGCGCTCGACTGGCTGGCCGAGCAACAGTCGCGGACGACGGACGCTGGGACGGCGGCGCAGATCGGCGAGCTGTCCGCACTGCTGCGCAACAAGCGCCGGCTGCTGAAACAGCTGCGCGAAGACCTGCGGCTGCAGTCGACCATGGAGCTCTGGCTCTACGCACACGTACCGCTGACTGCTGCGCTCAGCGCGGCGCTCATCGTCCATGTCCTGACCGTATTCGTTTACTGGTAACCCGATGCGCTTCCTGATCTCTTTCATTACGCGGACGCGGGCGGGTGGCGTCGAGCAGGCTGACAAGATCATCACCGCCGACAAGCTGACGATCGGGCGCGCGACCGACCGGATGCTCAAACTGCAGGATCGGCGAGTCCGGCTCGAGCACGCGGAGATCGGCCGGCAGAACGGCGCCGTGCATATCCGCGCCGCGGCGCTCGCCGGCGTGACCGTCAACGGGCGTTCGCAGCGCGATGCACCGCTCGAACCCGGCGACGTCGTCGAGATTGGCGCGAACGTCCTGACGATCGTCGAGCCGCCGGACGGTGTCGACTTCGCGCTGACCTTCGAACTGAGCACCGCGGCGAGTGACGAGCAATTCGTCGCCGACTGGAGCGCCCCGGTCACCAGCCTCGGCGGCTTCAGCAAGCGCCGTCTGGCCTGGTCGCTGTTCGGTGCCGTCGTCGTGTTCGGTCTGTTGCTGCCCGCCCTCGCGCTGTTCGAGCCGCTCGCCGGCACGCTACGCGCCACGCCCCTCCCCGACGACAGCTGGTGGCTGGCCGGCCCGGTGCACAGCGCCCATTCGTCGACTGCCGGCCAGTGCGACGCCTGCCACGTAAAGGCCTTCGAGCGCGTGCCGGACGCGGCGTGCACCGAGTGCCACGCGGTGTCCCGGCACGTCGGGGACACCGGGCTCGCCGTCCTCGGAGCAGCGCGCTGTGCCAGCTGCCACCGCGAGCACAACGAGCCGCCGGAACTCGTCAACCGGAACCAGGCGCTGTGCGGCGATTGTCACGCCGACCTGCCGGCCGC
>JBFGAO010000302.1:0-1798 GCA_041568095.1 Steroidobacteraceae bacterium
CCACCCCGCTGACGACGGCGACGCCCGCCTGCGCCAGCGCAGGCCACTGCGTGGCAAATGCGGCGGTACCGGCCGCCCAGTAACCCAGCACGCAGGACGCCGCGGCAAACGAAGTGATCGCCAGGTGCACGCGGAGGTGCCAGCCCCCGTGGTTGAGTTTCGTGATCAGCGCCCACAGCCCGCTCCAGGCGGCGATCGCCCCCAGCACGACCAGCGCCGCGATCGTCACGCTGCGCAGCAGCGACGACGGCGCATCGAGCCACTGCAGGAAGGCGCCGGCCGCGACGCAGGCCGAGACGCCGGCCGCGGCCAGAAGCGTGCGGTGCCGGCGCAGGAAGTTGCGCCGGAACGGGCGCTCCGGCCGCAGCGGCGCGTGCCGCGTCCGGATGCGCAGCCGCGTGCGCCCGACCAGGACTTCGCCGTGGCCAATCACGACGCCGGCGTCGGCGGGAACCGGCTGGCCGTCCACGCGCGTGACGTTGCGGCCCCCCAGGTCCTGCACGCGGACGCGCCCGTCGTCGAGCAGCGTCAGCAGCGCGTGCTGCGGCGCCGCGTACTCGTCGTCGACGACGATGTCGCAGCCGAGGTCACGGCCGACGCGGCACCGGGTGCCGGCGCCCGCGACGCGCTGCCGCAGCAGCACCTGCCCGTGCGCACCCAGCTGCTCGACGAGCATCACGGGCTCCACTGCATGGCTCCCAGGTAGCGCTCCATGATCCGCCGGCCGGACTCGAATTCGACGCCCTGCAGCGCGAGCCGGCTGACCAGCGACTGGCTCGTGTCGTCGATGGCGACGACCGTGACGTCGAAGTCGTAGAGCCCCGTGAACAGCCGGTACTGCCGCACGCAGCTCGAGATCCGCGCATCGAAGCCGTCCAGCGACACCAGCGCGTCGCGGCAGGCGAACGGCGCCACGTGCGCCGCCGCGCCGGCGCGCCTGGGCGCCTCGGCCACGCGGTTGACCTGCCGTTCGAACTGCAGCCGGTGCAGGCCGGCGGATTGCAGGACCCGATGCTGGATCGACAGGCCGGCCACAGACAGGCCGGGCTGCACCAGGATCCGGGCCGGTATGCGGCAACTGACCGTCTCGACGCGCAGGCGCGCGTGCGGGCTGCGCCCGTCGACGGTGCTGCACTCGGCGTGCCGCGACAATTGCGTCGGCAGCGTCCAGCCCTGCAATTTCTGCGTCGGGGCCGGGCCCGGCGGAGCCTCCAGCACCTCGGCCTCGTAGGCGAGCACCTGTGCCGTCACGCGCTGGCGCAACTGGCGCGCGCTCAGCGCAGGATCCAGCGGCTGCCTCGCGCGCTCCAGCAGCGGCGGCACCTGCCTGGCCGGCACGATGAAGCCGACCAGCTGCCGGCCGGTCACGACCGACACGTTGACGCCATACACATGGCCGCGCCGGTCCAGCGCCGGGCCGCCCGACATGCCGCCGTTGATCGCGCCCGTGTAGTGGATGCGCTGCTCGAAACTGTTCTCGACCAGCCCGTTCGCGACGCCCTCGGTGATCGTCAGGCCGAGGTTCAGCGGGAAGCCGATGGACCAGGCACGCTCGCCCTGCGCCGGGATCTCGGTCCGCAGCCGCAGCGGCGGCAGCTCGAGGTCGTCCGCCGCGACCACCGCGAGGTCGTTGCGCCCGTCGATCGCGAGCACGCGCAGCGGCCCCTTGCGCCCGTCGCCGGCCAGGTACTCGAGCCGGTACTGCCGCGGGTGCAGCACGGCCTGCGCAACGACATGGTAGTTTGTGACAATCCGGCGGCCATCGTCGACGGCAAAGCCGCTGCCGTGCGAAGCGCTC
>JBFGAO010000303.1:0-1798 GCA_041568095.1 Steroidobacteraceae bacterium
ACCGCGCGGGCATCCTGAAGCGCCGCGCCTTCCCGGACGCCGCGCTGCAGCGCCACGTGGACGCCGGCGGCGAGCCGCCGCCCGGCGCCGGCAGCGGCGCGCTGCTGCACGGCGCCTTCCTGCTGGGCCCGCGCGCCTTCTACGACGCGCTGCGCGCGATGCCGGATGCCGAGCGCGCGCTGTTCCAGATGGTGCCGGTCAGCTTCACGAACGCGCTGGCCGGCCCGGACTGGGAGCTGAAGGTCGCGCAGCGCCGGCATGCGCGCTACGTCAACACCGCGATGATCGTGACGCTGGGCGGCGCGGCCGTCTCCGACGGGCTCGAGGACGGCCGCGTCGTCAGCGGCGTCGGCGGCCAGTACAACTTCGTCGCGCAGGCCCACGAGCTGCCCGGCGGCCGCTCGATCATCGCGCTGCGCGCGACGCGGACCAGCCGCGGCCGCGTGACCTCCAATGTCCGCTTCGGCTACGGGCATGCGACGATCCCGCGCCACCTGCGCGACATCGTCGTGACCGAGTACGGCGCCGCCGACCTGCGCGGGCGCAGCGACGCCGAGGTCGCCGCGCGGCTGCTCGAGGTCGCCGACTCCCGCTTCCAGCCCGCGCTGCTCGCCGACGCGATCCGCGCCGGCAAGCTGCCGCGCGACCACCGGATCCGCGACGACTGCCGCGCCAACCGGCCCGAGGCGCTGCAGCGCGCGCTCGCGCCGCACCGGGCGCGCGGGCTGTTCGGCGCGCTGCCCTTCGGCACCGACCTCAGCGACGAGGAACTGCGCCTCGGCCGGGCGCTGCGCGCTTTGCGCGACTCCGCAGCGACGCCGGCCGGAAAGCTCGGCCTCGCGGCCGGCCTGTGCCGGCCGCTGCCGCGCGACGCGGTGACAATGGCCTGCCTCGAACGGATGCGGCTGGCGGCGCCGCGCGGCCTGCGCGAGCGGCTGTGGCGGCGACTGGTCGCGCTGGGACTCGCGCGGACTGCGCCGCGCCGGTCGGCAGCACCGCGCGGCGACTGATGCCGGGCCTGCCCTGCCCGGTACTGGTCGTGCCGGGGGCTGCGGCGATCGCGGATGCGCGGCGGCGGCGGGCCGGCTAGGGTCACTCGATGCGGCCACCGGGGCCGCCTGCAAGGGGGGATAAAAGAATGAAGATCCGACACGCTCTGGCCGGCCTGCTGCTGGCGCTGCCGCTGGCGGCCGCCGCCGACCACCTCGACGTCATCGAGGTCAAGCTGAACGAGGCCTGCAGCCTCGACACCTACCTCGCGATCGCGCGCGACTTCAATACGCAGTGGGCGCCGAAGCACGACTACCGCGCCGAGGTGCTGGTGCCGATCCAGAGCCACAACCTCGTGTCTCTGTACTGGATCGGCCGCAGCAAGGACGCAGGCGGCTTCGGCAGGGCCTGGGACGCCTGGCGCGAGGACCTGAAGAACCCGGACTCGGTCGCGTCGAAGCTGTGGGCGCGCTTCGGCAAGTGCGGGCAGAACGTCTCGCGGCGCGGCTACGACGTCTACTGACGCCGGCAATGGCCGGCGGCGCTCAGCCGCCGGCCGCCGCGAGCAGCCGCTCGATCATCGACTCGGCCTGCTGGCCGTAGCCGCCGCCGAACAGGTTCCAGTGGTTCAGCACGTGGTAGAGCTGGTACAGCTCGACGCGCGCGGCCGCGCCGGGATCCGGCGGCCAGGCCGCATCATAGGCCGCGTAGAAGCCGCGGCCGAAGCCGCCGAACAGCCGGCACATCGCGAGCTCGGCCTCGCGGTCGCCATGGTAGACGGCCGGGTCGTACACGACCGGCTCGCCGC
>JBFGAO010000304.1:0-1792 GCA_041568095.1 Steroidobacteraceae bacterium
TCCTCGGGCTGATGCTCGCGATGTTCAGCCTGACGATGCTGCCGCCGATCGGTGTCTCGCTGCTCTACGGCGACGGCCACTGGGCGCCGTTCGCCGGCGCCTTCGTGATCGTCGCGGCCGCCGGGTTGCTGCTGTGGCTGCCGGTCCGCGACGTGCGCCGCGACCTGAGGCTGCGCGACGGCTTCCTGGTGGTCGCGGTGTTCTGGATCTTCCTCGGCCTGGCCGGCGCGACGCCGCTGCTGATCACCGACGTGCCCGCGCTGTCCTTCACCGACGCCGTGTTCGAGGCCGTCTCCGGCTTCACGACCACCGGCGCGACCGTGATCACCGGCCTCGACCAGCTGCCGAAGTCGATCCTGTACTACCGCCAGCAGATCCAGTGGCTCGGCGGCATGGGCATCATCGTGCTCGCGGTCGCGCTGATGCCGATCCTCGGCATCGGCGGCATGTCGCTGTTCAAGGCCGAGACGCCGGGCCCGGTCAAGGACCAGAAGCTGACGCCCAGGATCACGCAGACGGCCCGTGCGCTGTGGATCGTCTACGTGCTGCTGACCGCAGCCTGCGCGACCGGTTACTGGCTGGCGGGCATGGGCGGCTTCGACGCCGTCGCGCACGCGTTCACGACGATCTCGACCGGCGGCTTCTCGCCCTATGACGACAGCATCGGGCATTTCGACAGCGCCGCGATCGACGCCGTCGCGACCGTGTTCATGTTCCTGGGCGGCGCCAGCTTCGCATTGCACTTCTCCGCGCTGCGCCGCCGCAACCCGGGCCTGTACCTGCGCGAGCCGGAGTTCCTTGCCTACTTCTGGCTGCTCGCGCTGATGATCACGCTGGCGGCGCTGTACCTGTGGGCGCAGGGCGAGTTCGGCACCGCCACCGAGTCGCTGCGCTTCGCGTCCTTCCAGGTCGTCGCGATCCACACCGGCACCGGCTACGCGACCTCCGGTTTCGCGCACTGGCCGGGCGCGATGCCGGCACTGCTGATGCTGCTGACATTCATCGGCGGCTGCGCCGGCTCGACGACCGGCGGCATGAAGGTGATCCGCTGGCTGCTGGTGCTGAAGCAGGGCCTCGCCGAACTGAAGCGGCTCGTGCACCCGAGCGCCGAGATCCCGGTCAAGATCGCCAGCAAGGTCGTGCCGG
Organism: Steroidobacteraceae bacterium; assembly: GCA_041568095.1. Lineage (GTDB taxonomy): Bacteria > Pseudomonadota > Gammaproteobacteria > Steroidobacterales > Steroidobacteraceae > SCUD01. Next base: position 1,147 of record JBFGAO010000304.1, read on the forward strand.
CCGCGGTCATCACCGGCGTCGCCGGCTTCTTCGCGATCTACTTCATCCTGTTCGGCGTCATGATGCTGCTGCTGATGACCTTCGGCCTCGACCAGGTCACGGCCTGGTCCGCGGTCGCGTCTTCGCTGAACAACGTCGGCCCCGCGCTGGGCGACGTCGCGTCGAACTTCCGCGACATCCCCGACGCAGCCAAGTGGGTATGCGTCGTCGCGATGATCGCCGGGCGGCTCGAGATCTTCACGCTCGTGCTGCTGCTGACGCCCGCCTTCTGGCAGCGATGACGCTGCGCGACAACCTCGAGCTGATGCTGAAGCGCGGCCAGGACTCGCCGCTGCTGCGCTTCTCGCTGGGCCGCGAGTGCCTGAAGCAGGGCGACCTGGTCGGCGCGGAAGACCACCTGCGCCAGGCTGTCGGGCAGGACCCGCGCTACTCCGCTGCATGGAAGGCGCTGGACGAGGCGCAGGCGCAGGCCGGCTCGCCGGAGCGCGCCGCCGAGACTTACCGGCGCGGCATCGAGGCCGCGGAGAAGAACGGCGACATCCAGGCCGCTCGCGAGATGAAGGTGTTCCTGAAGCGGCTGCAGAAGGCCGGTAGCACGTGACGCTGCGGCGCGTCGAGGCGGCGATCGAGGCGCTCGCCGCCGCCA
>JBFGAO010000305.1:0-1782 GCA_041568095.1 Steroidobacteraceae bacterium
GACAGTACCGGCGCAACATGGAGCGGGCTCGCGTCACGGCGCCGGATCGCCGAGCGCCGCAGCGATCCGGGCGCGGGCCGCATCGCGCAGCCCGGCCGCCGCATCGCGGCCCGGCTGCGGCGGCAGCGGCTCCAGCGCCTCGACCTCCAGGCGGCCCCAGCGCGGCAGCCAGCTCTTCGCGGGCAGCACCTGCCGCGCGCCGCGGATTGCGACCGGCAGCACCGGCGCGCCGGCCCGCGCCGCCGTCACGAAGGCACCGGTATGGAAGCGGGCCAGGCCATGCCCCTCGCCGAAGGTGCCCTCCGGGAAGAAGGCGACCGACTCGCCGCCAGCGACGGCGCGCAGGATCCGGCGCGCGTCAGCGGCGCCCTCGTGCCGGTTGAAGCGCTCGACAAAGCGATGGCCGAGCCGGCCGAGCAGCGGCCCCGCCACCGGGATCCGCGAGGCCTCCTTCTTGATCACGAAGCCGAAGCGCGGCGGCAGGGCCGCGAACAGCAACGGGCCGTCCAGGTAGCTGGCGTGGTTCGCGACGACGACGCAGGGGCCGTCCGGCAGCCGCTCCAGGCCGCGGATGCGGACCGGGATGCCGGCCAGCAGGAAGAAGGCCCGTCCCAGCAGCCGCGCCGCCTGGCGGCGCGCCCGCAGGGTCGGCAGCAGCAGCACCAGCAGCGCCGCGACGAGCACCAGCTTGGCCAGCACCAGCCAGGCCCAGATGCCCCAGACGAGCCGCAGCGGGTTCAGCACCGGCCACCCGCCGCCCGGCCGGCGGCCGCGATCTGTGAACTGGTTCCAGTTATGTTAATGGTCATGGGGGTCTGTGAGCCGGGTCACGCTCGGCGGCGGCGGGCGCGAACGATACTGCGTCCGCATTCTGTCGAACAGGGCCGCGCCGCGCTACCGATGCACGGCGCGGGGCAGCGGGTCCGTCATGGGTCTCCAAATGAGCGCAGCGATGAAATCGTCGACATCGTCCCGCACCGGGTCGCCGGCTTCGGCCGGGCCGGCTGACGAGGCGGTCGAGCCCATGATCGTCCGCTTCCTCGACGCGGTCTGGATGGAGCGCGGCCTGTCACCGAACACGCTTGCGGCCTACCGTGCGGACCTGACCGCGCTGTCGCGCTGGCTGCGCGGCCGCGGCTCGACGCTGCCGAAGACGGGCCGCAGCGACCTGCTGGCCTTCATCGCCTGGCGCGTCGAGACCGGCGCGCGGCCGCGCTCGACCGCGCGGCAGCTGTCCAGCTTCCGCCGCTTCTTCCGCTACCTGGTCCGCGAGGGCGTGGTCAACGAGGACCCGACCGCACAGATCGCGATGCCGAAGATCGGCCGCTCGCTGCCGAAGTCGCTGACCGAGGGCCAGGTCGAGGCGCTGCTCGGCGCGCCGCAGGTCGGCGACCCGCTGGGATTCCGCGACCGGACGATGCTCGAGGTGCTGTACGCGACGGGCCTGCGCGTGTCGGAGCTGGTCAGCCTGCAGCACAGCCAGGTCAACCTGAACCAGGGCGTGATCCGGATCGTCGGCAAGGGCCGGCGCGAGCGCCTGATCCCGCTGGGCGAGGAGGCGATGCGCTGGCTGTCGGACTTCGTCGGCGGCGCACGCCACGAGATCCTGCTGGACCGCCAGACCGACTACCTGTTCCCGACGCGGCGCGGCGACCGGATGACGCGCCAGGCCTTCTGGCACATCATCAAGCGCTACGCGCACAAGGCCGGCATCGAGAAGCAGCTGTCGCCGCACACGCTGCGCCACGCATTCGCGACGCACCTGCTGAACCACGGCGCGGA
>JBFGAO010000306.1:0-1765 GCA_041568095.1 Steroidobacteraceae bacterium
GAGTGAGCGCGTAAGTTCCGGCGGCGCGAACGAGCCGTGGTCCCGGCCGGGTGCCGCACAGCAACGGTCAGGCGCATCACCCGAACACGCCGTGCAGGAACCAGCCGCCGGCCGGGGGCCGCTCGCGGTAGATCCACAGCCCCAGCCCCTCCCCGGTCAGCGCGACGTAGTAGTCGCGGCGCACGTCGCGCCCGTCCCACCAGCCGGTCTCGATGCGCTCGGGACCGGCCAGCAGCAGCCCGTCCCAGCGGCCCAGCGGCTGCGGCTCGGCGAGCACCCACAGCGGCCGGCGCGATCCGGGCGACGGTTCTTGCGGCGCTGGCGGGCCGCCCGGCTCGGCGACGCACCAGGCCCGCTCGGGGCGGTGCTCGGCGACCGGCCGGACGCCGAACACGGCCTCGCTGCCCAGCCGCGCGCGCAGGCGCTCGAGCAGCCGGGCGGTCGCGTCGGGGTCTGACGACGGGCCGGCGGCGAACAGCGCGGCGCTCCGTGGCTCCAGCGGCAGGCACAGGCCGGAGCGCAGCCGCAATGCCGTCACCGGGGCCGGCAGCTTGCTGCGCCCGAGCCGCTCCTGCAGCAGGCCCGCCAGGTGCGCGACGTCGCCGCTAGCCCGGGCGAGGCCCAGTCGCAGCCGGGTCGGCGCGCGGTCGCGGTGCGCAAGCAGGAGCTGCAACCCGGCGAGACCGGCGGCCCGGCGCCGCAGGAAGCGGCCGAGTCGCTCCAGCAACTGCTGCAGCGCGGGCTCCAGCGCCGCCGTGCCGGTGGCTTCGCAGGGCAATTCGAGCCGCGCGTCGAAGCGCTCCGGCTGCAGGTGGCGGCGTCGCGGCTGCGGGCGCCGGCCGAGGGCCTCGTCGAGCTCCGCGAGCCATTCCGGCCCGAAGCGCCGCGCGAAGCCGTCGCGCGGCAGGCGCAGCAGGTCCGACAGCCGGCGGACGCCCAGGCCCTGCAGCGCCGCGGTCAATTCACCGGGCCAGCCCAGGCAGGACAGCGGCAGCTGCGCCGCGAGCCCGGGCAGCGCGTCGCTGCGGGTCGCGGCGATGCCGAGCCCGGCGCGCGCCAGCCACAGCGCGCCGCGCGGTGTCGGCGCCAGCGCGACGCAGGCCCTCAGCCCCCGCGCCTGCAGCTCATCCTGCACGCGGCGCCGCAGCGTGGCGGCGCCGCCGAACAGCCGCAGGCTGCCCCGCAGCTCGGCGAGCACCGCCTCCGGCGGCTCGAGGCTGACGACCGGCGTGAAGTCCAGCAGCCAGCGCGCCAGGCGTTCCAGCCGTTGTGCGTCACCGCCTGGCTGCGGCAGCACCGCCAGCCACAGCTCGCGCGGCGCGGCCTGCGCCGTGCCGGCTGCCGTCCCGCCCGGCAGCAGCCGCGGCCGGCGTCGGGCCGCCGGCGCCGGCAGCAGCTGCGCCTGGCCTGGCTTCGCCATCTGGAGGCCTCAGTGGATCGGCAGGCCGTGGATGCGGGCGGGCTTGCCGCCCCGGCTCTTCAGGATCTCGACATCGAGCCGGCCGTCGCCTGCCGCAAGCAGCAGCCGCAGCGCCGCCGGTGACGGCTCGTGGCGGTGCCGCGGCGGCCGGAACAGCAGGCCGAGGCTGTGCCCCTCGGCGGCGGCCAGCTTCAGCCGGCGCAGTGCAGTGCCGGCCACGGCACCCGTCCAGCACAGCACTGCCGCACAGGCGCCGGAGCGCAGCGCCTGCTCCATCGCCCACAGCAAGTCGAGCCCGGCCCGGGCGCGGACCACCAGCGTCCGCGACGGATCCAAGCCGGCGCC
>JBFGAO010000307.1:0-1764 GCA_041568095.1 Steroidobacteraceae bacterium
ACCGCACCGGTCGTCCAGGCAAGGCGCCGGAAGGAATCCGTCATGTCAGCCATCGGCGGGCGGCGCCTCGAACTCGGCGAGCGCCGCGAGGCAGCGCTCGCGCTGCAGTGCGCCGGGGTGCGGCGGGATCTCGCGGCCCGGCAGCCGCAGCCCGTAAAGCTGACCCGCGGCATGCGCATCGACGACCCAGCGCGCGAGTACCGACAGCCGCGCCTCGAGGTCGGCGCCGGGCGCGTCGGCCAGGTCGAAGACCGGCACCGGCTCGGCGGCGCCGGCAAACTCCTTGACCAGCAACTCGCCGCCGCGCGCATAGGCCTTCCAGGCGACGTGCCGCGGCGGGTCGCCGGGGTGGTAGTCCTTGAGCCCGGCGAAATCGTCGTCGCCGCGCTGGCCCTGGCCGCCACCGGATTCACCGGGCGAGGGCGGCGGTGGCGGCGCGCGATCGGCGGGCCTCGGATAGACCAGGCAGCGCAGACGCGGGTGCAGCACGGCCCAGGCGCGGAACAGGCCGTAAGGATGCCGAGTAGCGACCTCGATCCGGTCGAGCAGCACCCAGCCACGCCGCTGCGTCGGTACCCGCAGCTCCAATGTTGCGGTGGCGCCGGCGGCGACCGAGACCGGCTCGCCTGCCGCGCGCACGGCGATCGCGTCGAGGTCGTGGCGGTCGGCGCCTGCGCCATTCGCCAGCGCCAGCCGGAAGCGCGCGTCCTCGCCGGCGAACGGCGGCTCCGAGCCGGCCGGCTGCGCGACCAGCGATTCGAGGTTGCGGTGGCAGGCCTGCATCGCGACCAGGCCGAGTGAGGCGAGCAGGAAGGTCAGGCCAAGCCCGAGGTTGTTGCCGTAGTTGAGCGAGCCCAGCAGCATCGCGAACAGCATCGCGCCGAAGGCGAGCCCGAGGCCGGTCGGCAGGATGTAGATGCGGCCGCGGCGCAGCGTGACGGGCCCGTTGTCGGGACCCTGCCGGCGCCGGATCCAGTCCCGCACGCGCCGCTCCAGGTAGCCCGTCATCCGGCTGGCCATGCGCGCTCCTAGGGGATCGGCACCGCCTTCAGCAGCGCCCCCGCGAGTTCGAGCGGCCCGCGGGTGTCGCCGGCGTCGCGCGGCTTGAGCCGGTGGCCGACGACCGACGGCAGCACCGCCTGCAGGTCCTCGGGCAGCACGCCGGCATGGCCGTGGATCAGCGCCCAGGCCTGCGCCGCGCGCAGCAGCGAGATCACGGCGCGGGTCGACAGCCCGGCCTGGTGGCGGCCGGCGTCACGCGAAGCGCGCGCGATCGCCTGCACGTAGTCGACCAGCGCATCGCTGGCGTGCAGCTGCGGCACGCGCTGCTGCAGCGTCAGGATCACGGCCGGGTCCAGCGAGGCCGGCAACTCGGCGAGCAGGTCGCGACGGTCGCGGCCGCGCAGCAGCTGGCGCTCGTGGCCGGCCGCCGGGTAGCCGAGCTCGATCCGCATCAGGAAACGGTCGACCTGCGATTCCGGCAGCGGGAATGTGCCGACCTGGAACGACGGGTTCTGGGTCGCGACGACGAAGAACGGCTCCGGCAGCACATGCGACTCGCCGTCGACGGTGACCTGCCGTTCCTCCATCGCCTCGAGCAGTGCGCTCTGCGCCTTCGGCGTCGCGCGGTTGACCTCGTCGGCCATCACCAGCTGCGCGAACACCGGGCCGCGGTGGAAGCGGAAGCTGCCGGTCTCCCGGTCGTAGACCGAGACACCGATGATGTCGGCCGGCAGCAGGTCGCTGGTGAACTGGATGCGCTGG
>JBFGAO010000308.1:0-1738 GCA_041568095.1 Steroidobacteraceae bacterium
GATCGACACCGGCATGGGGCGCCTCGGCTTCCGGCCCGCCGGCGTCGCGCAGGCGCTGGAGCGGCTCACGGCCTGCGACGCGATCGACGGCCCGCCGCTGCTCGTGACGCACCTCGCAGAGGCCGACCTGCCGGGCAACCCGCACACGGCGGCGCAGCTCGCGCTGTTCAGCCGGCTGACGGCCGGCCTGCCGGGCGAGCGCAGCATCGCCAACTCCGCCGCGCTGATCGCATGGCCGGAGTCACGTGCCGACTGGGTGCGGCCGGGCATCCTGCTGTACGGCATCTCGCCCTTCGCGGACTCGACCGGCGAGCAGCTGGGGCTGCGGCCGGTGATGTCGCTGCAGAGCAGCATCATTGCCGTCAAGGACATCGCCCGCGGCGACCGCGTCGGCTACGGCGGCAGCTGGGTCGCCGAGCGCCCGACCCGGCTCGCGGTCGCGGCCGCCGGTTACGGCGACGGCTACCCGCGCAACTGCGCCGCGGGCACGCCGGTGCTGGTCAACGAGCGGCCCGCGCAGCTGGCCGGCCGCGTGTCCATGGACATGGTCACGATCGACGTGACGGAACTGCCGCGCGTGTCGCCCGGCGACCCGGTGCTGCTGTGGGGGCCGGGCGTGCCGGTCGAGCAGGTCGCGCGCGCCGCGGGCACGATTCCCTACGAGCTGGTATGCGGGATCAGCCAGCGGGTCCACCTCGACGTGCGCTGAGCAGGGGCCGGACATGCGGGTCCTGGTCACGGGCAGCTCGGGACGGATCGGCGGCGCGATCGCGGCAGGGCTCGCCGCCCGGCACGAGGTATGCGGGCTGGACCTCGCGCCGGGGCCCGCGACGACACAGCAGGGTGACGTCCGCGACGAGGCGCTGCTCCGGCGGCTGTGCGCCGGCGTCGATGCCGTGATCCACACGGCTGCACTGCATGCGCCAGACGTCGGACGGCGCAGCGACGCGGAATTTCGCGACATCAACGTGTCCGGCACCGAGGCGCTGCTGGATGCCGCCGTCGCGGCGGGCCTGCGGCGCTTCGTGCTGACCAGCACGACCTCGCTGTACGGCCATGCGCTGGAGCCGTCCGGGGGCCGCGCCGCGTGGATCACCGAGGCCGTCGACCCGCAGCCGCGCGACATCTACGACCAGACCAAGCTGGCCGCCGAGCATGCCTGCGCGGCGGCCACGCAGCGCGGCCTGCCTGGCCTGAGCCTCAGGATGTCGCGCTGCTTCGACGAGCACCCGCGGCTGGTCGCTGTCTACCGGCTGTACCGCGGGGTCGCCGCCGAGGACGTCGTGCAGGCGCACGCGCTGGCGCTGAACGCCGCGGTGAGCGGCTTCGAGGCCTGCAACATCTCGGCGCAGAGCCCGTTTACGGAGCAGGAATGCGGTGCGCTGCTGGCCGACGCGCGCGGCGTGCTGCTGTCGCACCATCCCTGGGCCGCGGCGGCTTTCTCGCGCCGCGGCTGGGACTTGCCGCAGCGCATTGACCGCGTCTATGTTGTCGGCAAGGCGCGGCAACTGCTCGGTTACGAACCGCGCCATAACTTCGAGTCGCTGTTCTCCCCGCGGGAGCTCACCGGAGGTCCGGCGCATCCCTGACCATGGCCGAGGCCTTCATCCGTGCACTGCTGTTCGGGCTGGTCGTCGCCGCGTCCATCGGCCCGATCGCGCTGCTGATCCTGTCGCTGTCGGCGCGGCGCGGGCTTGCCGCGGGCGCCGCCGCCGGTTTCGGCGCGGCGGGGGCGGAC
>JBFGAO010000309.1:0-1722 GCA_041568095.1 Steroidobacteraceae bacterium
CGACGAGCCGTCCGGCGGCGGTAGCGCCTCGTCCAGGTCGTCTCGCTGCTGCAGCCGGCCGCGTTCGCGCTCCAACAGTTCAGCGGCGTCCTCGTCGGTGAAGACGACGTAAGGCGTCACGAAGATCGCCAGCTCGGTGCGCAGGCGACGCGTCGATTCGCTCTTGAACAGGTAGCCGAGCAGCGGGATGTCGCCGAGTCCCGGCACCTTTTTCTCGGTGTCGCGCTCCTCGGTCTCCATGACGCCGCCCAGCACGACCGTCTGGCCGTCCCTGACCAGCACCTGTGTCTGGATGTTGCGCGTGTCGATCGACGGCACGAAGCCGCCGGTCGCGCTCGGCACCAGCTGGCCGACGCTGTCCTTGCTGACGGTCAGGTCCAGGATCACGCGGTCGTCCGGCGTGATCTGCGGCGTCACGCGCAGCGACAGCACCGCCTTCTTGAACTGCGTCGTCGTCGCGCCGCTCGAGGCCGACTCCTGGTACGGGATCTCGACGCCCTGCTCGATGACCGCCTCGCGCTGGTTCGCGGTGATCACGCGCGGCGTCGAGATGATCCGGCCGCGGCCCTCGTTCTGCGCCGCCGACAGCTCCAGGTCGATCAGGAAGTCGTCGAAGTCGAGGATCGACAGCGCGATCCGGCCGGCCGGGTTCGCGACCGGCATGTTGACGTTGTAGCGGTCGAAGTTGCCGAACGGCACCTTGACCGGGAACGGGCTGCCGGTCGACGCCAGATTGTCGAGCACCGAGCCCATCATGGTGTCGGTCGCCTGCGCACTGCCGCTGATCGCGAACAGGTCGCGGACGTCGTCGGAGACCCGCGTGAAGCCGGCGCGGACGCCGAGGTCGCGGCTGAAGTCCTCGTTGACGATCACGATGCGCGACTCGATCAGCACCTGCCGGACCGGGATGTCCAGCGTCGAGACCATGTTACGAACCGCGGTCAGCTGCTCGGCCGTGTCCTGGACCAGCAGCGTGTTGGTGCGCTCGTCCACGGTGACGTTGCCGCGCGACGACAGCAGCGAGCCGCCGCCCGCCGACTTGATCAGGCGCGCGATCTCGGATGCCTTCGCGTAGTTGACGGCCAGGAACTCGGTCCGCAGCGGCGCCAGCTCCTGGATGTCCTTGATCGCCGCCAGTTCGGCTTTCTCCTGCGCGGCGAGCTCGGTCTGCGGCGCGACGATGATGACGTTGTCGCGGCGCCGCATGTCCAGGCCCTTCGTCCTCATGACGATGTCGAGCGCCTGGTCCCAGGGCACGTTCTGCAGCCTCAGCGTCACGCGGCCCTTGACGGAGTCGGACACGACGATGTTCTGGCCACTGGTGTCGGCGAGCAGCTGCAGCACGGCGCGGATGTCGATGTCCTGGAAGTTCAGCGTCAGGCGCTCGCCCGTGTACTCCCTGTCACGCTGCAGCATGGCGGTCGCCTTCGGCCGCTCCTTGACCTCGACGACATAGTGGTTGTCGGTCTGGTAGGCCAGCTGCTCGAAGTCGCCGGTCGCGGTCACGATGACGCGCGCGTTGTCGCCGACGCGCACCGCGTCGACCATCGAGACGGGGGTTGCGAAGTCCACGACGTCGTAGCGCTTCATCAGGCTCTCGGCCATCTGCACGCCCGTGAAGTCGACGATGACCCGGTTGCCCTCCTGGCGCAGGCTCGCAGGCGTCGCCGGGTCGGACAGCGTGACGATCACGCGCCCGGCCCCGTCGGCGGAGCGGCGGAA
>JBFGAO010000310.1:0-1705 GCA_041568095.1 Steroidobacteraceae bacterium
GGCAGGCCGCGGCGCGCGCGCCGGTGTGCGAGCCGGTTGATCTCGACCGCGTAGAACGGTGCGACGCGGGCGAGCCGCTCGCTCACCGGCGGGCCGCCTGCAGCAGTTCGCCGGCGCGCGTGAGGTCTTCCGGCGTGTCGACGCCCGGGCCGGGCTCCGCGACGGCCGGCGCGACGAGGATGCGCAGGCCGATCTGCAGGGCACGCAGCTGTTCCAGCCGCTCGAGCCGCTCGAGTTCAGTGGGCGGCGCGGCCGCGAGCCGGCGCAGCGCGGCGCTGCGGTAGGCATACAGGCCGAGGTGGCGCAGCGCGCCGTCGTGCCGCTGCTGGCTCGATAGCCCCGACGCAGCGCCGTCCCGGCACCAGGGGATCGGTGCGCGGCTGAAGTACAGCGCGCTGCCGTCGCGCTGCGTGACCAGCTTGACGACGTTCGGGTCCAGGAATTCCTCCAGGGAGCCGATCGGCGCACAGAGCGTCCCGAGGTCGGCCGACGGGTCGTCGAGCAGCAGCGTCGCGACCTGGAGCACGAGCTGCGGCGGCAGCAGCGGCTCGTCGCCCTGCAGGTTCACGATCACGGCGTCGTCCGGCCAGCCGCGGCACCCGGCGACCTCGGCGATGCGGTCGGTGCCCGACGGGTGATCCGGAGAGGTCATCTCGACCTCGGCGCCGAATGCTCGGCAGGCGTCGCGGATCCGTTCGTCGTCGGTCGCGACCAGCACTTCGTCGGCACCGGAGGCGAGCGCGAGCCGGTGCACGTGCTCGATCATCGGGCGCCCGGCCAGCGGCAGCAGCGGCTTGCCGGGCAGCCGGCTGGAGCCGTGCCGGGCCGGGATGACGACGCGGAACACTCAGCGACCTGCCAGCGCCGGGTCTTCGAGCGCCAGCCGCCGCGCTTCCTCCTCCAGCATCACCGGTATGCCGTCGCGCACCGGGTAGGCCAGCCGGTCGGCACGGCACAGCAGCTCGCCGGTGTCCGGGATCCGCTGCAGCGTTCCCTTGCATACCGGGCAGGCGAGGATCTCGATCAGCTTGCTGTCCACGATTCAGGCTCCACCGCGCCGTGAGCGGGCTGCGATGCGGTCCAGCAGCGCCTCCGCATCGCCGTCGAGCCGCGCGGTGACCTCGACGTACCAGCAGCCCGGCGGTCCGGGCCGCGGCCATTTTACGGCATCCTTCTCGGTGACCAGCACCGGCAGCCCCGAGCCGGCCCATTGCGCGAGCTCGGGTCGCGCGTGATCGGCGGCAGGGTGCTCGACGACCTCGAGGCCCTCGGCGCGCAGCATGGAGAAGAAGCGCGCCGGGTGGCCGATCGCGGCGACCGCGTGCACGCGCCGGCCCGGCAGCGCGGCCAGCGTGGTCACCGTACCGCCCGCCAGCGGCACGACCGCGGTCGGCGCCAGCGTCATCCGCAGAGCCCCGGGCCAGTCGAAGCCCTCGCCGTTGACGACGACCGCGTCGACCTCGTGCAGCCGCGCTTCGGGCTCGCGCAGCGGCCCGGCCGGCAGGCGCCAGCCGTTGCCGAGCCCGCGCGCGCCGTCAACGACCGCGATCTCGACGTCGCGCGCCAGCCCGTAGTGCTGCAGCCCGTCGTCGCTGACGATGACCTCGCAGTCCGCCTCCAGCAGCCGCACGGCCTCGGCGCGCCGCGCGCCGACGGCGACCGGGACGCCGCCGCGGCGCTGCAGCAGCACCGGCTCGTCCCCGAA
>JBFGAO010000311.1:0-1698 GCA_041568095.1 Steroidobacteraceae bacterium
GACTATTACCGAAGGGCGGGTGATGCAGCGACCAGCGTCGCCAACTACGACGTCGCCACGGACATCGCGCTGATCGACCGGGTCATCACGGTCTGCAACGCGGACTGGCTTGCAGAAGGCACGGCGCCCGAGCGGCCGGGCAAGGTCCCGGTCTTCATCGTCGGGCTGCCGCGCACCGGCACCACGCTGACCGAGCGCATCCTGGCGAGTCATTCGCAGGTCGAGAGCATCGGCGAGACGCTGATGCTGGAGGTGACGCTGCGCCGGCTCAGCGGCGTCGAGACCGTCGAGGCGATGACCCCGGCGATCGTCGAGGCCGCCGCCCGCCGGGATCCGGCTCTGATCGCCGACGGCTACCTGGACGCCGTCGCCTACCGCCTCGGCGACGCGCCGATGTTCATCGAGAAATACCCGGAGAACGTTCTGTACCTGGGCTTCATCGCGCGGGCCTGGCCGCGGGCGCGGATCCTGCACCTGCGGCGCCACCCGATGGACGCCTGCTTTGCAATGTACAAGCAGTCCTTCTTCCGCTACGCCTACACGCTGGACAACGTCGGCCGCTACTACGTCGCCTACGACCGGCTGATGCGCCACTGGCGCCAGCTGCTCGGTGCACGGCTGGTCGAGGTCGAGTACGAGGCGCTGGTCGCCGACCAGGAGGGCCAGACCCGCCAGCTGCTGGAGCGGCTCGGCATGCCCTTCGAGCCGGCCTGCCTGGACTTCCACCGCAACGAGAGCGCCATCGCGACCGCCAGCTCGGCGCAGGTGCGCGAGAAGATCCACAGCCGCTCGGTCGGCCGCTGGCGCCGCTTCGAGCGGCAGCTGCAGCCGCTGCGGCAGATCCTCGAGGACGCCGGCATCGCGACCGGGTGAGCGCACGGACCGGCGATATAATGCGCGCTGTCCCCGGCGGAACCCGATCGTGAGCCTGCATCACTGGGAAAGCTATTACCGTGGCGGCGCGCTGGCCAGCTGCCCGATGGGCGCCGCGGCCAGTTATACGCTGGAACTGCGCGGCGTCTGGGAGGAGTTCTTCGGCGCGCTGCCCGACGGCGCGCGGTTGCTCGACGTCGGCACCGGCAACGGCGCGATCGCACTGATCGCCAGCGAGGTCGCGGCCGCGGACGGACGCCACTTCGAGATCCACGGCACCGACCTTGCCGACATCGACCCGTTGCGCGACGTCGCCGACGGGGCCCGGCTGTTCCGCGGCATCCGTTTCCACCCGCGCGTCGCGACCGAGCAGCTGCCCTTCGAGGCGGCCAGCTTCGACGCCGCCAGCGGGCAGTACGCGCTCGAGTACACGGAACTGCCGCGTGCGCTGGCCGAGCTGGCCCGCGTGCTGAAGCCGGGTGCGCAGGCACAGTTCATCCTGCACCACGGCGATTCCGTCGTCGCTGCGAAGGCCCGCGAGTCGCTGCAGCAGTCCGCGCTGGTGCTGGAGGACACGCACGTATTCCGGCGCCTGCGACGTTTCCTCGAGGCCGAGCGCTCCGGCCAGCGCTCGCTGAGGCGCACCAAGGACGACCTGCTCGCCGCGATGCAGCGGCTGCAGCAGGCCGCCGCCGCAACGGACAACCGGCTGACGCTCGACGTCACCATCGACGCGGTGACCAAGCTGGTCGCAGCCCGCGGCCAGCTGAGCCCGGCGACGCTGGAGAGCGGCATCGCGCGCGTCGAGTCGGACATCCGCGCCTC
>JBFGAO010000312.1:0-1696 GCA_041568095.1 Steroidobacteraceae bacterium
ACCGCGTCCAGCTCGTCGAACAGCAGGCTGACCGTGCCGCCGGTCGCGCCGCTTCCCAGGCCCAGCACCAGCGCCCGGTCCGTGCGCGGCGCGAAGATGGACGAGAACGCACCGACCAGCTTCTCGGCGGGGGAATCGAGGTGGATGCTGACGTAGCCGTTGATGTAGAAGAACGGCTCGCCGTCGCTCCAGTTGATCGAGAACGTATCCTGAAACCCCTTGAACGTCTGGGTCCGGGCGAAATCGAGCTTGCCGAGCGCCTCGGACAGCGCCTGGGGCCGCTGGAACGAGGTGTGGCCGACGTACAGCAGCTTCTCGTCCCACGCGGCGCGGTGCACCAGGAACGCGGCCGGCACCAGCAGCGCGACGCCGACGGCCCGCGCGTCCAGCGAGCGCCGGTAGACGACGAGGGCCAGCGCGCCGAGCGCGAAGACCACCAGCAGGATCGCCCCGTAGTCCAGATAGCGATGCAGCACGAACGCCATCAGCAGGAAGCCCGTCGCGTTGGCGACCGAAGAGACGAAGAGCAACCGGCCGGACTCGCGCGCGACGTTGCGCTGCTCGGTCAGCAGAGCCGGGATCGTGGCGCCGAAGGCCATGGCCGGCACGCCCATCAGCAGGCCCAGCGTCACCAGCTTGAACAGCACGGCCGCCGGGTACACGTCGACGGCCTGCGCGTAGAGCGCCGCGTACAGGCGGGTCACGCCGGCGAATCCCGCGAGCAGCCAGGCCAGCCCCGCCAGCGCCGCGAGGACGACGTGGCCGAACCCGAGCTGCAGCCGGGCCGTGAGCGCCGAGCCGACGGCGATGCCCAGCAGGATCAGCGCCAGCACGAGCGCGAAGGTCTCGCGGAACGGCCCTAGAAAGCACTCGGCCAGCTTGACCATCAAGAGCTGGAACGCCGCCGAGGCCACGCTGGCCAGCGCGAGCGCGGCCAGGTGGTGCGCCGGGTAGTCCGCGGCGTCGGCGGGACGTGGGCGCTCCTGGCGGATGCCGCCGTAGCCGACCAGCAGCGCCGCCGCGACGACGAAGTTCAGCGAGGCGATCGACAGCACCGCCAGTTTCAGTCCCAGCCAGCGCAGCAACGCGAACTCGATCAGCAGCGCGGTCAGGGCGGCGCCGAAGTTGTAGATCGTGTATGCGCGCGCGAACACGCGGCCCGGGCGCAGCCGGGCCAGGTAGCCCGCGAACAGCGGCAGGCTCGTTCCGATCAGAAACGACGGAACGCTGAGCAACAGGAAGCACAGTAGGACCGACGAGCCCAGGCCGGGGCCGAGCAGCGGAAGCGCGACGAACAGCAGCGCGTCGAGCGCGTCACCGCCCAGGGCGAACGCGATGCCGCACAGCCCGATGCCGGCCTCGAGCAGCCACAGCCAGCGCCACAGGCGGTGCGCGTACAGCGTGCCGAAGCCGATCCCGAGCAGGAAGGTCAGCAGGATCGAGGCGCTGACCGCGAACTGATCTCCGATCAGGTTACCGAGGATCCTGCCGTAGAGGATCTCGTAGGAGATGCCGCAGAAGCCCGACAGCAGCAGCAGGAACGCGAAAACCCGGCTCGACCCCGGCGGCTGCCCGCCCTGCCCATGCTCCACGGCAGTCCTCGTGGCCGCGACGCCGCGGCGCACCTGAAGGGCCATGCCCCCGCTTGCAAGAGGACGATACCTATACCGCCCGGGCGCGGAAAGTCAACCGGAGC
>JBFGAO010000313.1:0-1684 GCA_041568095.1 Steroidobacteraceae bacterium
AGGCGCGGGTCCGGCGCCTGCTCGCCGGCGTGCCGGACCCGGAGATCCCGGTGCTGAGCGTGCTGGACCTCGGCGTGATCCGCCACATCGCAGAGCGGCCCGATGGCACGGTCGAGGTCGGCGTGTCGCCGACCTACTCGGGCTGCCCGGCGACGCCGGTCATCAAGGCCGACGTCGTCGCGGCGCTGGAGGCCGACGGCCTGAAGGCCGCGGCGGTCGACGTGCTGTCACCGCCCTGGACCAGCGACTGGATCAGCGACGAGGGCCGCCGCAAGCTCGCCGACTTCGGCATCGCGCCGCCGGCACGGCCGGTCACGAGCCCGCGCGGCTTGCTGGAGCCCGGGCTGGCCGTCGCCTGCCCGCGCTGCGGCTCGAAGGAGACGCGCCGTACCAGCGAGTTCGGCTCGACGCCCTGCAAGGCGCTGTACCGCTGCGAGGCCTGCCTCGAGCCCTTCGACTACTTCAAGTGCATCTGAGGCCATGCTGAAGTTCCATCCGCTGAAGGTCGCCGGCCGGCGTGACATCGCCGAGGACGCCGTGTCGCTGACGCTGGAGGTCCCGCCGGCGCTGGCCGGGGACTACCGCTTCGCAGCCGGGCAGCACCTCGCGGTGCGCGCCGTCATCGACGGCCAGGAGGAGCGCCGGACCTACTCGATCGTCAATGCGGAGGGCGAGGGTCCGCTGACGCTCGGCATCCGCGTGCAGCCGGGCGGCCGCATGTCGCACTACCTTGCGGAAAAAGTCGCGCCGGGCGACCTGCTCGAGGTCATGACGCCCAACGGCAGCTTCCACCCGCAGCCGCCGCCCGGTCGCGCGAGGTCCTGTGTCGCGTTCGCGGCCGGCAGCGGCATCACGCCGGTGCTGTCGATCGCGCGGACCGTGCTCGCGCGCGAGCCGGACAGCCGCTTCTGGCTCTATTACGGCAACACCAGCATCGCGCGGACGATGTTCCTCGACGAGGTCATGGCGCTGAAGGACCGCTACCTGACGCGCTTCGTGGTCCGCTTCGTGATGAGCCGCGAGCCGCAGGACATCGAGCTGTTCAACGGCCGCATCGACGCGGACAAGGTTGCCGCCTTCGCCGGCCGCGAGTTCGACCCGGCCGCCGTGGACGAGTACTTCATCTGCGGCCCGGGCACGATGGTCGAGGACGTGCAGCGCGCGCTGGCCGGGCTCGGCGTGACGGGCCAGGTCCACGTCGAGCACTTCGTGCCGGCCGCAGGCGAGCCGGCGGCGGCCGCGCAGCCGGCGGGTACCGCACCGGCCGCGCGGGCTGGCGAGGTCAGCGTCGCGATCGTCATGGACGGCCGGCGCCGCAGCTTCGAGATGGGCCGCGGCGAGCTGGTGCTCGACGCCGCGGAGCGGGCAGGGCTGGACCTGCCGTTCTCCTGCCGCGCCGGCGTCTGCTCGACCTGCCGCGCGAAGCTGGTCGGCGGCAGCGCGAAGATGGACCACAACGTCGCGCTGGAGGACTGGGAGGTCGAGGCCGGCTACATCCTGTGCTGCCAGGCCCGCCCGGCCAGCGAGGCGCTCGAGATCAGTTACGACGAATGAGGCGGCCTGCGGGCCGCGGGTGCGAGATGGGCTACGAAACGATCCTGTACACGGCCTCCGAGGGCGTCGCGCGCGTGACGCTGAACCGGCCGGAGCGGCTCAACAGCTTCAACGCGGCGATGCACGCGGA
>JBFGAO010000314.1:0-1677 GCA_041568095.1 Steroidobacteraceae bacterium
ACGACCCGGCACAGCATCCTCGGCGTGCTGACCCGGCCGGGGTTCCAGATGGTGCTTGCCGACACACCGGGCCTGCACCGTGGCGCCGGCCGGCGGCTCAACCAGGCGATGAACCGGGCGGCTGCGGCCAGCATCGCGGATGCCGACCTGGTCGCGCTGATCGCCGACGCGGCGCGCTGGACGGCCGAGGACGACGCGGTGCTGGAGCGCATCTGCGAGGCTGGCCGCCCGGCCGTGCTGGTGCTGAACAAGGTGGACCTGGTGCGACCGAAGGAACGGCTGCTGCCGCTGATCGAGCGCCTCGCCGCGCTGCACGACTTCGCCGCGATCGTGCCGGTCTCGGCGCTGAAGGAAGGCAACCTGGACGAATTGCTGCGCGTGCTGGCCGGCCTGCTGCCGGAGGGGCCGCCGCTGTACCCGGAGGACCAGGTCACCGACCGCAGCGAGCGCTTCCTCGCGGCCGAGATCGTGCGCGAGAAGCTGACGCTGGCCCTGCGCGAGGAGCTGCCCTACGGCATCGCAGTCGAGATCGAGGCCTTCGAGGAAGGCGAGGACGGGCAGCTCGGCATCGGCGCGGTGATCTGGGTCGAGCGCGAGGGGCAGAAGAAGATCGTGATCGGCGAGGGCGGGCAGCGCCTGAAGGCGATCGGGCGCGCGGCCCGGCTGGAACTGAACGAGGCGCTGGGCCGGCGCGTGCACCTGACGACCTGGGTCAAGGTCCGCGACAACTGGGCCGACAACGAGGCGCTGCTGCGCCAGCTGGGCCACGAGTTGCCATGAGCGCGCCGCGGCGCGTCCAGCTGGTCCCCGCCTTCCTGCTGCATCACCGGCCCTGGCGCGACAGCAGCCGGATCCTCGACTTCATGACCCGCGAGCACGGCCGCGTGACGCTGTTCGCGCACGGCGCGCGCCGCCCCGGCTCGCCGCTGCGCGGCGTGCTGCAGCCCTTCCTGCCGCTGCTGCTGTCCTGGTCGGGGCGCGCCGACGGCGGCACGCTGACCGGCGCGGAACTGGCCGGCCTGCCGCGCGCGCTGCCGCGCGGGCAGCTGATGAGCGGCTTCTACCTGAACGAGCTGCTGCTGCGGCTGCTGCCCAGGGAGGAGGAGCACCGGCAGCTGTTCGACGCCTACGCGGCGACGCTGGACGCGCTGCATGCCGGCGGCTCGCACCAGCCGCTGCGCCGCTTCGAGCTCGTGCTGCTGCGCGAGCTCGGCTACGGCCTGGAACTCGACCGCGAGGCCGGCAGCGGCGAGCCGCTGCAGCCCGGAGGGTACTATCATTTCCGGCCGGGCCAGGGCGTGTTCGCGGTGCGCGAGCCGGGGCCGGACCCCGAAGCGCTGCCCGGGCGCGATCTGCTGGCGCTGGCCGCCGGCGAGCTGGGCGGGCAGGAAGTGCTGTCCGTCGCGAGGCGCGTGCTGCGTGCGGCGATCGGCCACTGCCTCGAGGGCCGCGGGCTGCACAGCCGCGAGGTGATGCTGGCGCTGCGCCGGCAGGAACAGGAGAACTGAGCGCGATGGCACTGCTGCTGGGCGTCAACATCGACCACGTCGCGACGCTGCGCCAGGCGCGCGGCGGCCGCTCGCCGGACCCGCTGCACGCGGCGCTGCTCGCGGAGCAGTCCGGTGCGGACAGCATCACGCTGCACCTGCGCGAGGACCGGCGCCACATCCAGGACCG
>JBFGAO010000315.1:0-1668 GCA_041568095.1 Steroidobacteraceae bacterium
GACTCGACGCTGACATTGCGCGTGACCGGCGCGTAGCCCGCGCGGCTGACGACGACTTCCTGCGGCATGCCCGGCGGCAAGCCGACGCGCAGCGGCGTCCGGCCGCGGTAGCGGCCAGCGATGCTGACGTCCGCGCCCGAGGGCTCGCTGCGCAGCAGCAGCGTCCCGTCCGGCATGCCGAGCTCGACCGGCCCGATCTCCAGCGGCTCGCCCGGCCGAACCGTCACCTGGCTCTCGAAGCGCCGGAAGCGCGGGTGCTCGAGCGCGAGCGCATAGCGCCCGGCCTCGAGCTCGGTCTCCAGCGGCGTGCGACCCAGTTCGCGGCCGTCGACCCGCACGGTCGCGCCGGCAGGCAGGCTCGTGACCTTGACCGGTGCGAACAGCGGCGTCAGCCGCACCGACAGTTCCTGGCGCTCGCCGCCGCCCTCGACCTCGAGCCGGATCGCCTCGTCGGCATGGCGCGGCGCGCTCACCAGCAGTTCGCGGGTGCCGGCCGCGAGTTCCACCTCGCCGGGCAGGCTGCCGCGCTCGACGCCGTCGACGACCAGCGTCGCCGCGAGTCCGCCGGTGTCGATAGCGACCAGGCCGGGCAGGCGCTCCAGCGCGACGATCACGTCCTGGGCCGGGCCGCGCGCGATCGAGACCGGCTGGCTGGCCGGTGCGTAACCTTCGGCCCGCAGCTCGACCGTGTAGTCGCCCGGCAGCAGCAGGTAGCGCCCGCCGAAGCCCGGCGCGAGCCAGGCGCCGCGGAAGTCGACCGAGTCGGGCTCCGTCGCGGGGCTGGTCGTGACTGTCACCGTCGTCGACGCGACCAGGAAGGCGATCACCGCCGCGACGATCGCGAGGCCGGCGAACCCGGCTGCCCGCCGCAGCGGCCAGGCGCGCTGGCGGCGCGGCTGCGGCCGCACGCCGGGCGGCCGGTAGTCGACGATCGCGACGGGCAGACGGTCGCCCTGGCCCTCGTCGATGCCCGCGTCGTCGCCCGGATGCAGCGGCGGCAGCGTGAGGTTCGCGACGCCGCCGTGGCCGACGACGATGCAGCGCCGGCCATCCTGTTCCTCGAGCCGGATGTCGACGCCGTCCAGCGCCGCCGCACCCGACCCGGCGCGCTCTATCCGCAGCCGTTCACCGTCCACGTCGACGCGCGCGCGCACTTCGCCAGGCGCACAGCCGGGCACGACGATGTCGGCGCCGGCGCCGCCGACGGACAGCGGCAGGTCGCCAGCCGCAAGCGGCCGCTCACCCAGCGGATCGACGAGCCACAGCCTGCTCACACCGGCTCCTCGCAGCTGATCACCAGCGGCTGCGGCGTCTCGCCGGGCCGCAACTCCACTTCGCGCCGGACGTCCCGGTAGCCGCTGCGCGTGCCGACCACCGTGTAGCGGCCGGGCAGCAACTCGACGTCACGGCTCTCGAAGCGCCCGAACTGGCCGACGCGATATATCACGACGCTGGTCAGCCCGTCCGAGCGCAGTGGCAGCCGCACCGGCGTGCGTGCCGCCGCCAGCAGCCGGTCGAGTTCCGCAGCCCGCGCCTGCAGCCGTTGCCGCGGCACGCCGGCCTGCGCGGCCGCCGACAGCACGGCGCGCGCCTCGTCGCGACCCGGTTCGTTCCACAACCGCTCCGGGTTCTGGATCAGAGCCTCGAGCCGGGCCTGCAGTTCCGCGC
>JBFGAO010000316.1:0-1667 GCA_041568095.1 Steroidobacteraceae bacterium
GCGCACCCCGCCAGTGCGCCAGCTCGCTGCGCCCGGTCTTGTAGTCGATGACGATGCGCGAATCGCCGACGCCGTCCACGCGGTCGACGCGCAGCGAGAACGGCAGCCCGCCCAGCTCGCCGCGCAATTGCCGCTCGGTCTCGAGCACCGAGAACGGCGGCCGTTCGCACTCGAGTTCCAGCAGCCCGCCGATGGCCAGCAGCTGCCATTCCCGCTCCAGCCGGCCGGCGCGAGTCCCGGCGGCAGGGCCCAGCTCGCGCTCCAGCGCCGCGTCCACGCAGGCCGCGACCCGCTCTCCGCGCTGCAGCGGTAACAGCGCAAGCAGTGCTGCCTGGTCGGCCGTCTCCTGCCAGAAGCGCTCGAGCGCGCGGTGCAGCACGATGCCGCGCAGGCGCCGGTCGACACCGACTGCAGGTTCCGGCAGTTCCTCGGCGCCGAGGCGCAGTTCCGCAAACGCGCGGAACGGGCAGGCTGCCTGCAGCTGCAGCAGGCGCGCGCCGCCGCGCGCCGCTTCCGGCGCCAGCGCAGGCGCTTCGTCGTCCGCCGGCGTCTCCAGCGTCACCGCGGCCAGCCAGGCTCGCTCGCGCCGCGGGGCGGGGGGCCGCTGCGCGAGCGGGGCCGCGTCCTTCGGCAGCAGCGCGCTGGCCTCGACGTCGGTGTCGTTTTCGCGCCGTGGCCAGCTCAGCACCAGGCGAGTGGACGCTGCGACCCAGCCAGCGGTGATCTCGCGGGCCTCGGCGAGCGCGCTTTCGGGCGTGGCGCCCGGCATCCCGAGCTGGCGCTGCAGGTCGAGGGGCAGGAAGGGGTCCGCGGCCGCCGGTCGCGGCCAGGCCGCCGCCGTCAGCCCCGAGACCCAGAGGCTGTCCAGTTGCAGGCCAGGCAGCTCGAGGCTGTCCAGGATCAGGATGCCCGGCTCGCCGCGCTCGGGCTGGAACGGCGTGCGCGCCAGCCGGCCAAGTTCTGCGCGCGCTTCGGCCCAGGAGAATGGTGCCGTCACGCGTTCCTGCTGCGCGAGCTGCCGCAGCCGCTCCCCGAAGGCCTCGGCCGCCTGGAATTCGTCGCTGGCGAGCCCACCCGCTGCGGGCCAGCCCAGTGCGGCCAGGCAGCGACCGAAGGCCAGAGCCCAGTCGCCGGCGCGCCGCTGCGCCGGACCAGCCAGCGCAGCGACCGCCGCGTCCACTGCGGAGGCGAATGCGGCGGCACCATGCTGGCGCGCAAGGGCCGCGACGGCCGCAGGAGCCACCGGGACCGGCACGATTTCGCGCAGCTGACGCTCGAGCCGCAGCCGAGCCGCCGCCTCGGTCGCGGCGTCGGCCAGCAGCGGGCTGCGCAGCAATCCGCTCCAGGCGGCGAATGCGCCCCGTCCGCCCGCGCAGTCGATGGCCGCGAGCGCCGTCGCGACGACCGGCCAGGCCTCGAGCGGCGCGCCGGCCGCAAGGTCGAACACCCGCTCCTCCGCCGCGGCCCCCGGCATCTCCAGCGTGGGCTGCAGCACTGCGGCGCAGGCGCGCTCGACTGCCTGCCGGCGCTCCGCCAGTGCCGGCACGATGGCCGCATGCAGGCCGGCGGGCGCCGCAAGGGCCGCCTCGCGCAGCCAGTCCAGCATCGCGTCGAGTTCCGTCTCCGGGTCCGGCGCGCCGTATGCCCGGCAGTCGCCACTGGCGCCC
>JBFGAO010000317.1:0-1664 GCA_041568095.1 Steroidobacteraceae bacterium
CGAACTATGCCGCGATGGCCCGCGATCCCTGGCGCCGCACGCTGCAGGACCGCGCCTGCGGCTGCCGGCTGCGGCGGCTCGCGCCGCCGCGCTAGCGGACGCGCCAGATCGCCGCGGCCGCGACCGCGGCCAGCAGCAGCGAGGGTCCCCAGGAGACCAGCAGCGGGTCGAGGCCGTAGACCTGGCCGCTGTTCTCGAGCGTCTGCGTCAGCAGGATGAACATGACGCCGGCCATGATGCCGAGCACCGTGCGTGCGCCGGCCCCGGCCGAGCGCAGCGGCCCCAGTGCGAAGGGCACCGCGAACACGCAGACCAGCACGGCCGCGACCAGCCGCGACATCCGCGACCACATCGCGATCTCGAAGGTGCGCGACTCCAGCGCATTGGCCCGCAGGTGCTGCACGTAGGCATAGAGGCTGGCGAGCGGCAGCGACTCCGGCCGGGTCACGGCCAGCCCGAGGAAGTCGGCGCTGAACCGCTCGCCGGCCTCCTCGCGGTCTCGGCCCCGCGCCTCGACATGATCCTCGTGCAGCGCCGTCTCCGCATAGTTCGACAGCACCCAGCTGCCGTCCGCGTCCTGCGACGCGGTCTCGGCACGCGCGACGACCTCGAGCCCGCGGTCTGGCCCCAGCCGGTACACGTGCACGCCGCCGAACAGGTTGTCCGCAGTCTGCGCGCTCACGTTGATCAGCCACTGCCCCTGCCGCACCCAGGCGCTGCGCCCGCCGGCCATGTCCACCTGCGAGAACTGCCGGAACATCTTGTGCTGGCGCGCGTACTGGTCGGCCGGCGGCGCGAAGTACTCGCCGAGCACCCACATCGTCGCCGCGATGACGACGCCGGCCAGCGCCGCCGACCCGGCGATCCGCGCGACCGACACGCCCGAGCTGCGCAGCACGGTCAGCTCGCTGTCGCGCGACATCGCACCGAGGCCGAGGATCGCGCCGATCAGCGCGCCGATCGGCAGCAGTTCGTAAGCCTGCTGCGGCAGCGTCAGGAAGGTGAACAGGAAGGCGTCGCCGACCTCGTAGTTGCCCTGGCCGATGTCGTCCTGCTGGCCGATGAAGGTCATCATCACGAGCAGCGCGACCAGCACCGCCATCGTCATCAGCGTGTACGACAGCACGGTCTTGGCGATGTAGCGGTCGAGCAGCGTCACGCGGACCTCCGGCGCAACAGCAGCGGGCTCTGCCGGTGCAGCAGCAGCAGCGCGAGCGCCGCGAACAGCGCGTGCACGGCCCAGGTGCCCGGCAGCGGCGGGATGCGGCCGCTCTCGATCCAGACCTGGGCGGCCGACAGCAGGTTCGAATAGACGAAGTAGACGAGGATCGCGACGGCGACCCGCGCGTAGCGGCCCTCGCGGGGCCGCAGCGCCGACAGCGGCACCGCCAGCAGCGCCAGCACCAGCACCATGACTGGCAGCGAGGTGCGCCGCTGCAATTCGGCGATGTCGGTCAGCGACGTCGACCCCAGCAGCGCCGCGGTCGGCTTGCGCTGCGGCCGGTCGCGCCCGGCGCCCGGCTCCGGTACCCGGATCGGGATGCCGTGCTCCTCGAAGCGGATCCGGCGGAAGTCGGCCCGCCCCGGCACGCCCTCGTAGCGCTCGCCGTCGCGCAGGATGACCAGCTGCGTGCGGCCGCCGTCCAGCAGGCGCTGCTCGGCCG
>JBFGAO010000318.1:0-1662 GCA_041568095.1 Steroidobacteraceae bacterium
AGGTTTCGAACCTGCGACCTTCGCCTTGTAAGGGCGACGCTCTCCCAGCTGAGCTAAGCACCCTGCGGGACCGGCGGCCAGCCCCCTGGGAGGCGCGCAACTATACGGCATCGCCCCAAGGGTGCCAAGCCGGCGCCGCTCAGTGCGCCTGCAGCGGCTTCGCGGCCCGTTTTGCGCGCCGCGTGCGCGGTTTTGCGGCCGGCGGCGTCTCGCCGCCGACGTCGACGGCCGGCTGCCGCTCCAGCGCCAATTCGAGCACCTCGTCGATCCACTTGATCGGGCGGATCTCGAGCTTGTCCTTGATGTTGGCCGGGATCTCGACGAGGTCCTTCTCGTTCTCGCTCGGGATCAGCACGGTGCTGATGCCGCCGCGCTGCGCCGCCAGCAGCTTCTCCTTGAGGCCGCCGATCGGCAGCACTTCGCCGCGCAGCGTGATCTCGCCGGTCATCGCGACGTCGGCGCGCACCGGGATCCGCGTCAGCGCCGACACCAGCGACGTGCACATGCCGATGCCGGCGCTCGGGCCGTCCTTCGGCGTCGCGCCCTCCGGCACGTGGACGTGCACGTCGATCTTCTGGTGGTAGTCGGCCTCGAGGCCCAGCGTTCCGGCGCGGCTGCGCACGACCGTCATCGCCGCCTGGATCGACTCCTGCATGACCTCGCCGAGCTGGCCCGTGTACAGCAGCTTGCCCTTGCCCGGCACGACGGCCGACTCGATCGTCAGCAGTTCACCGCCGACCTCGGTCCAGGCGAGGCCGGTGACCTGGCCGACGCGATTCGCCTCCTCCTTGCGGCCGAAGCGATGGCGGCGCACGCCGAGGAAGTCGTCGAGGTTCTTCGGCGTGACCGAGACCTGCTTGATCGAAGTGTCGATCAGCAGCCGCTTGACGGCCTTGCGGCAGATCTTCGCGGTCTCGCGCTCGAGGTTGCGGACGCCCGACTCGCGCGTGTAGTAGCGGATGATGTCAAGGATGGCCGGGTCGCTGACCTTCAGCTCCTCTTCCTTCAGGCCGTTCTGGCTGACCTGCTTCGGCAGCAGGTAGCGATGCGCGATGTTGAGCTTCTCGTCCTCGGTGTAGCCGGGCAGCCGGATCACTTCCATCCGGTCCAGCAGCGGCGCCGGGATGTTCAGCGTGTTCGCAGTGCAGACGAACATGACCTCGGACAGGTCGAAGTCGACCTCGAGGTAGTGGTCCGCGAAGGCCGAGTTCTGCTCGGGGTCGAGCACCTCCAGCAGCGCCGACGACGGGTCGCCGCGGAAGTCCATCGACATCTTGTCGACCTCGTCGAACAGGAACAGCGGGTTGCGGACGCCGCAGCGCGCCATGTTCTGCAGCACCTTGCCAGGCAGCGAGCCGATGTAGGTGCGGCGGTGGCCGCGGATCTCGGCCTCGTCGCGGACGCCGCCCAGCGACATGCGCACGAACTTGCGGTTGGTCGCGCGCGCAATCGACTGGCCCAGCGAGGTCTTGCCGACGCCCGGCGGGCCGACCAGGCACAGGATCGGGCCCTTCAGCCGCTTGACGCGCTGCTGCACCGCCAGGTACTCGACGATGCGCTCCTTGACCTTATCGAGCCCATAGTGATCCTCATCGAGAACCTTCTGAGCGTTGCCCAGATCGTTGTTGATCTTGCTTTTCTTTTTCCACGGCAAGCCGATCA
>JBFGAO010000319.1:0-1644 GCA_041568095.1 Steroidobacteraceae bacterium
CTGGTCTCGGTCGCGACCGAGTACCAGGAGGCCTTCGGGCTCGAAGTCGGCGACCTGCTGGCCTTCGACGTGGCCGGCGAGGAACTGGAGGCCACCGTCGCGAACTTCCGCGAGGTGCAGTGGGACAGCTTCCGGCCGAACTTCTTCCTGGTGTTCTCGCCCGGCACGCTGGACGGCATGATCGGCACCTGGCTGACGGCGATGCACATCCAGCCCGAGGAACGCCGCGTGCTGGTCGAGCTGGTCCGGCGTTTCCCGTCGGTGTCGGTGTTCGACATCGACGCGATCCTCACGCAGGTCCGCGAGGTCATGGACCGCGCCTCGCTGGCGGTCCAGTACGTGTTCCTGTTCACGCTGGCCGCCGGCATCACCGTGCTGCTCGCGGCCGTGCAGGCGACCCGCGACGAGCGCCGCTACGAGAGCGCGATGCTGCGCACGCTGGGCGCCAGCCGCCGAGTCGTGCTGGCCGGCGTCGCGTCGGAATTCACGGCGCTCGGCATGCTGGCGGGCTTGCTGGCCGCGATGGGCGCGACGCTGGCCGGGTTCCTGCTCGCGACCGAGCTGTTCCAGCTCGAGTACCGCTGGAACCCCTGGGTCTGGGCGATCGGGCTCGCTGCCGGCGCCGTGATCGTCGGCGGCGCCGGCACGCTGGCCGCGCGCAGCGTGATCAATCACCCGCCGGTCGAGACGCTGCGCCAGGCCTGACGGAGGAGGGAGCATGAGCCTGAAGGGCAGGACGCTGTTCGTGACCGGCGCGTCGCGCGGCATCGGCCTCGCGATCGCGAAGCGGGCCGCCGCCGACGGCGCGAACGTCGCGGTCGTCGCGAAGACCGACAAGCCACACCGCAGGCTGCCGGGCACGATCCACACCGCCGCAGACGAGATCATCGCCGCCGGCGGCCGTGCGCTGCCGATCGCCTGCGACATCCGCGACGAGGCCGCCGTCGAGGCGGCCGTCGAGCGCTGCGCGGCGCAGTTCGGCGGCATCGACATCCTGGTCAACAACGCCAGCGCGATCAGCCTGACGGGCACGGAGGCGACGCCGATGCGGCGCTTCGACCTGATGTTCGGCGTCAACGTGCGCGGCACCTATGCCTGCTCGCAGGCCTGCCTGCCCTGGCTGCGCGCGTCCGCGCAGGCCGGCCGCAACCCGCACATCCTGACGCTGTCGCCGCCGCTGAACCTGGACCCGAAGTGGTTCGCGCCGCATGTTGCCTACACGATCGCGAAATACGGGATGAGCCTGTGCACGCTGGGCATGGCCGCGGAATTCCGTGCCGACGGAATCGCGGTCAACTCGCTGTGGCCGCGCACCGTGATCGCGACCGCCGCGATCGCGATGATCCCCGGCGTCGACGCGAAGGACTGCCGCCGGCCCGAGATCCTGGCCGACGCCGCGCATGCGATCCTGTGCCGCGACGCGCGCGGCCACAGCGGCAATTTCTACATCGACGACGAGGTGCTGGCCGAGGAGGGCGTCACCGACCTGTCGAAGTACGCCCAGGAGCCGGGCACGACGCGCTTCCTGCCGGACCTGTTCCTGGACTAGCGCGGCGCGGGCCGCCCGGACAGGACCAGCCGGCCCTCGGCGACGGGCTGCAGTTCGCCGCGCCAGGTGTAGCCTTCGATGCGCAGCCGGTAGCC
>JBFGAO010000320.1:0-1630 GCA_041568095.1 Steroidobacteraceae bacterium
GAGCTAGCCGGCGCGCTGGAGGAGGCAGACCCGGAGGACGCCGGCCTGCGCCAGTGCCGCCGCCGTGCGGCCAAGCTCGCCGAGACGCTGGCCGCGCTGCTCGCGGCCGCGCCCGAGGACGGGCTGCGCTGGGTCGAGACGGGGCCGCGCTCCTTCACTCTGTCCTTCACGCCCTTCGAGGTGGCCGGCCGGCTCGGCGCGCTGATGGCGGCGCGCGGCTGCGCGTGGATCTTCACGTCGGCGACGCTGGCCGTCGGCGAGGACTTCTCGCATTTCCTCGGCCGCATTGGCGCACCGGAGGCCGAGACGCTCGCGATCGACAGCCCCTTCGACTTCGGGCGGCAGGCGATGGTCTACGTGCCGGAGGGCTTGCCGGCGCCTTCCGATGCGGATTTCACGGCCCGCGTGCTCGAGGAGGCGCGGCCGCTGGTCGAGGCGGCGGGCGGGCGCAGCTTCCTGCTGTTCACGAGCCACCGCGCGCTGCGCGAGGCGGCGCGGCTGCTCGAGTCGGCGCCCGGTTTCACGGAGCGCTACCCGCTGCTGGTGCAGGGGCGCGCGCCGCGCGAGTCGCTGCTGCGGCAGTTCCGCGAGCTCGGCAACGCCGTGCTGCTCGGCACGGCCAGCTTCTGGGAGGGGGTCGACGTGCGCGGCCACGCGCTGGTGCTGGTCGTCATCGACAAGCTGCCCTTCGCGCCGCCGGATGACCCGCTGCTGAAGGCCAGGCTCGAGGGCATCCGCCGGCGCGGCGGCAATCCCTTCCACGAGTTCCAGCTGCCGCAGGCGGTGCTGGCACTGAAGCAGGGCTTCGGCCGGCTGATCCGCGACCGCGAGGACTTCGGCGTCGTCGCGATCTGCGACCCGCGGCTGCGTAGCCGCGGCTATGGCGGCATGTTCCTGCGCGCGCTGCCGCCGGCCCGGGTCGCCGAGGACCGCGACGAGGCCTGTCGCTTCCTGCGGCGCCGGCTGGGCGAGGCGGGACTGGCCGTCGCCGAGGCGCGCCGCGCATGAAAATTCTGGCGCTGGATTCGGCGACCGAGGCCTGCTCGGCCGCGCTGCTGGTCGACGGGGCCGAGACAGAGCGCTACGAGGTCATAGGGCGCGGCCATGCCGAGCGGCTGCTGCCGATGGTGGACGGGCTGCTGGCCGAGGCCGGTATGAAGCTCTCCGATCTCGACGCCGTCGCCTTCGGGCGCGGGCCGGGCGGCTTCACCGGCCTCAGGATCGCGGCCGGGCTCGCACAGGGGCTGGCCTACGGCGCCGGCAAGCCGGTGCTGCCGGTCAGCAACCTGGAAGCACTGGCCTGGCAGGCCTGTGCGGAGGCCGATGGGCAGCCGGTACTGGCCTGCCTCGACGCGCGGATGGGGCAGGTCTACTGGGCTGCCTATGCCTGCGGCGCCGGCCGGCCGCAGCCGCTGGCGGCGGAAGCGCTGACCGCACCGTCCGGCGTCGAGCCGCCGGGTGAGGGGCCCTGGCGGGGTGTCGGCCACGGCTTCGACGCGTATCCGGAGATCGCGGCTCGGCTCGGGCAGCGGCTGTCGGGCGCGACATCGATGCTGCCGCGGGCCGGCGCGATCGCGCAGGTCGGGGCGGCAATGCTGGCCGCGGGCGGGGCGGTGGCCGCAGCCGCTGC
>JBFGAO010000321.1:0-1630 GCA_041568095.1 Steroidobacteraceae bacterium
AGGATCGTGTCGTGGAAGGCGCGGATGTCGAAGCGCTCGCCGAGCCGCGCGCGGGCCCGGTCGCGCAATTCGAGGATCTTCAGCTGGCCGATCTTGTAGGCCAGCGCCTGGCCCGGCCAGGCGATGTAGCGGTCGATCTCGTTGACGATGTCGGCCTCGGTCTTGGCCGCGTTGGCCAGGAAGTAGTCGATCGCCTGCTGCCGGGTCCAGCCCAGGTGGTGGATGCCGGTGTCGACCACGAGCCGCACCGCGCGCCACTGGTCGTAGGTCAGCTGGCCGAAGCGCGAGTACGGGTCGCGGTAGAGGCCGAGGTCGTAGCCGAGCCGCTCGGAGTACAGCGCCCAGCCCTCGATATAGGCCGTGTGGCCGCCGAAGCGCCGGAACTTCGGCAGGTCCGCCTGCTCCTGCGCGAGCGCGATCTGCAGGTGGTGGCCGGGCGCCGCTTCGTGCACGGTCAGCACCTCGATCTCGTACTTCGGCCGTACCTCGGGCCGGTACAGGTTCACGTAGTACCAGCCGGGCCGCGTGCCGTCGATCGACGGGCCGGCGTAATAGGCGGTCGTCGTGTTCGGCGCGCTGGTTGCCGGGATCGCGCGCAGCCCGAACGGCGTTCGGTACAGGCGGCCGAACAGCCTGGGCAGCTCCGGGTCGATCATCTTCGCCGCATGGACGTAGGCACGGAACAGCTCGTCGGGATCGTCGTAGTAGAACTGCGGGTCGGTCCGCAGGTGCTCGAAGAAATCGGCCAGCGAGCCCTCGAAGCCGACCTCGCGCATGACCTCCAGCATCTCGGCGCGGTTGCGCGCGACCTCGGCCAGCCCGATCCGGTGGATCTCCTCCGGCGTCATGCCCGTCGTCGTGTGGTGGCGCGCGCGGTTGGCGTAGAAAGCCCGGCCGTCCGGCGTGTCCCAGATGCCGACGCTGTCACGGCAGCGCGGCAGGTAGTCGTCGCGGAAGGCTGCCGTGAAGCGGTGGTAGGCGGGCACGACCGCGGTCGAGATGACCCGGCGCGCCTCGGCCGCGAGCCGCTCGCGCTCCTGCGCCGGGATCGCGTCCGGGAATTCGCGGAAGCGCGCGAAGAACGGGCTGTCCCCGGGATCCGTGACCAGCTGCATCGCCAGCTGCGGCAGCACGCGCTCCATGATCACCCGCGGCTGCGTGCGGCCGGCGGCCGCCGCATCGCGCAGCTGCGCCGCGTACTGGTCGAGGTAGGCGGGCAGCGCGCGCATGCGCCTGAGCCAGGTCTCGTAGTCGGCGACGTCCTCGAAGCGCATCCGCTCCGCGATCTCGTTCGCCGTCTGCGGCCCGCCACGCGCGGTGATCGAATAGGCCCAGGGCTGGAACGGCACCGCGGCGACGCGGTCCTCGTACTCGATCCGGAACAGGTCGTGGTTCAGCCGTTCCGCCGGCGGCAGCGCATCGCGCGGGATGCGCGCGAGCTCGTCCAGCACGCGCGCGTCGCCGTCCTGGCGGGCGCGCCGCGCCGCCGGCGACAGGTCCGGCCAGCGGTCGTCGTAGCGCGGGTCGCCGCGGTAGGTCGCGACCAGCGGGTTCTCGGCGAGGTCGCGCTCCCATTCGCGCTCGAACAGCGCGTGCAAGCGCGCGCCCGTGTCGTCGTCGCCGCAGCCGG
>JBFGAO010000322.1:0-1625 GCA_041568095.1 Steroidobacteraceae bacterium
ACAGCGGCCGGCATGCGGAGGCCGTCTCGGCGCTGGAGCGCGTGATCGCCGTCGAACCGGGACTCGACGCCGCGCGCGTCGAGCTGGGGCGTGCACTGTACGAATCGGGCGACCGCAGCGGTGCGCGCGCGCAGTTCTCCTTCCTCACGGGCCGTCCGCTGCCCGCATCGACACGATCGACGGTGGATCGCTACCTCGCCGCGATAGACGCGCGGCCGGCTCCGGCTGCGCGCCGCATCGCCTGGCTGGAGTTCGGCGCGGGCCACGACAGCAACGCGAACGCCTCGACCTCCGACCCGGATTTCTTCGGCGTGATCCTCGACCCGAAGAACGTCCGGCAAAGCTCCGGCTTCGGCGAGGTCGCCGCGGGCATCGGCGTCCACCGGCAGGCGCGACCCGGCTCGTCGCTGTCGGCCGGCGTCAGGATCGGCCACCGCGCGAACTTCGACGCGAGCTTCGTCGACCAGACCGTCGCCTCCGTGGACGCCGCGTGGACCGGCGGGGCCGGCCAGGCGCGCTTCACGATCGCGGCCGGCGGCTACTACGGGCTGCTGGATGGCGATTCGCATGAATGGGGCGCCGGGCTGGACCTGGCAGTGGCGCTCGACCTCGGCGACGGCTGGACCGCGCAGACGCGCCTGCACGGCGGGCTGCTGCGCTACGAGGACCTCGTGCTCCGGGTCTTCGACGTCACGCGCGTGCTGGGCGCGCTGACGATTGCGCGCGGCGGCATCGGCGAGCGTGCCGGCTATTTCTCCGCCACCGCATTCGGCGGCGGCGACGACCCGCGGCATTCGGGGTCTGCCTACGGCAATGATCGCGTCGGCCTGCGCCTGCTTGGCGGGCTGCGCACCGGCAGCCGCACGAGCCTGTGGGCAGAGGCGTCCTGGCAGGACGTCGACTACGAGGACGCGCCCGGATTCTTCGGCGCCGACCGCGAGGACAGCTTCTGGGACGCCGCGCTGGGCCTCGAGGTCAGCGACTGGCCCGCGCGCGGCTTCAGCCTGCGCCCGTCGCTGCGCTACAGCCGCAACGACTCCAACATACCCCTCTACGACTACGACCGCTTCGAGCTGCGCCTGTCGCTGCGCCGTTCGTTCCGGTGAAGAAGGCTGCCATGAACGGACACATCCCTGATCGCGACGCCCGCCGCCGGTGGCTGCCCGCCGCCGCGCTGCTGCTCGCTGCTGCGGCCTTGCTGCCAGGTCAGGCCGCGCTCGCCGCCGCCGGCAAGGTGCTGTTCGTGACCGGCCCGGTCACGGTCGAGCGGCCGGCCCCGGCCGAATTGCGCAAGGGCGACCCGATCGAGGTCGGCGACGTCATCGTGACGGGCGAGAAGGCCCGCGCGCAGTTGCTGATGAACGACGGCGCGCGCATTGCGCTGCGTTCCGGCACGCGCTACCGCGTGGACGAGTTCCGGCTGCCGCCGGCGGTCGGCACGCCGACGGCCGCGACGACGACGACGGCGGGCGGCAGCTACGTTGCGACGCTGCTGAAGGGCGGCTTCCGGACCGCGACCGGCGCGATCGGCAAGGACGGCGGCGCCGGCTACGAGGTGCGCACGCCGGTCGGGACGCTGGGCATCCGCGGCACCGACTACGCGACGGTGTCCTGCCGCGGCGACT
>JBFGAO010000323.1:0-1610 GCA_041568095.1 Steroidobacteraceae bacterium
CATGAAGGCTATCCAGAAGGGCTTCACGCTCATCGAACTGATGATCGTGGTGGCCATCATCGGCATCCTGGCCGCGATTGCGATCCCGGCCTACCAGGACTACACGATCCGCTCGCAGGTCTCTGAAGGCCTGACACTGGCCGGCGCCGTCAAGGCGGCGATCTCCGAGTACGTCGCGCAGACCGGCGACTGGCCGACGACGCTGACCGACCTCGGCATGGTCGATGCCGGTGGCGCCGAAACGCCGCCGTCCGGCAAGTACGTCGAGACGATCGATTTCACCGGTCCGGGCACAGTCCTGATCACCTACTCGAGTGTTGCGCCGTTCCAGGCCAACTCGAAGATCAACACCGAGACGCTGGCCCTGCAGCCCTACCTCAGCGACAACGACGACGTCGTGTGGCGCTGCGGTGCGGCCCCGGGCAACCCGGGTGGCGCAGTGGACACGGACGCATCGGGCAACGTCTCGACCGATTCGGCCGGCGCCACCACGGTGCTGCCGAAGTACCTGCCGTCCAACTGCCGCGCCTGATCCTGACGCGGACCTGACGGTCTGACGCGAGGCCCCCGCCCGAAAGGGTGCGGGGCCTCTCTTTTTTGTGCCGGGCCCGGCCCCGTGCCTGTGACCCGCGTCACTCGTTTGACAGCCGCATTATGGGAGCATGGGGACGCCGCAATTTGACAATTGCTGCCTGCGCCCCATCGGGTAGAGTATGGCCCGTTCGGGGACGGGCACAGCGGAGACAGGCCGAGAGGATGAACGACAACGCCACTGCAGTCGCCGGCGCCGGCCGGGCCGCCCTCAGCGGCCTGCCGCAGCGGCTCGTGCTCGACGGCCTCGTCGACGAGGCCACGATGCTCGACGCGCTGGCCCAGGCCCGCGAGCGCAGGACCCACCTGGTCACCTGGCTGGTCTCGCGCGACATCGCCGGCGCCCGCGACATTGCGGTCGCCGCGGCGCAGGAATTCGGCGTACCGCTGCTGGACCTCGACGCGGTCACGCTGGACCTCGACACGGTCCGGCTCGTCAACGAGAAGCTGCTGACCAAGCACCGCGTGCTGCCGCTGGTCAAGCGCGGCAAGCGGCTGCACGTCGCGGTCTCCGACCCGACCAACCTGCACGCCGTCGACGAGATCAAGTTCCAGACCGGCCTGTCCATCGAGGCAGTGAT
Source organism: Steroidobacteraceae bacterium (assembly GCA_041568095.1). GTDB lineage: Bacteria > Pseudomonadota > Gammaproteobacteria > Steroidobacterales > Steroidobacteraceae > SCUD01. Next base: position 1,173 of record JBFGAO010000323.1, read on the forward strand.
CGTCGAGGACGACAAGCTGCAGGCGGCCGTCCAGAAGGCGATCGAGCAGGTCGACGTGTCGATGCCGGCGCTGACCGACGACGAGTTCGACCTCGAGAACCTCGAGATCGGCGCCGGCGACGAAGAGGTCCAGGCCGACATCGGGCGCGACGACATCGAGGACGCGCCGATCGTCCGCTTCGTCAACAAGATCATGCTGGACGCTATCCGCAAGAACGCGTCCGACATCCACTTCGAGCCTTACGAGAAGCACTACCGGATCCGGCTGCGCATCGACGGCGTACTGCGCGAGATCGCCCAGCCGCCGGTGCAGCTGGCGACCAAGCTCGCCGCACGGCTGAAGGTCATGTCGCGGCTCGACATCGCCGAGCGGCGCGTGCCGCAGGACGGGCGCTTCACGGTCGAGGTGCGCGGGCGCGAGATCGACTTCCGGGTCTC
>JBFGAO010000324.1:0-1610 GCA_041568095.1 Steroidobacteraceae bacterium
CACTGGCCGCGGCGCTGCTGGTCGCCTGCGGCGGCAGCCCGCGCCGGCCCGCGATTCCCGACCATCACGTCGTGCGCGCGGGCGAGACGCTGTACTCGATCTCGACGCGCTACGGCCTCGACTACCGCGACGTCGCGCGCTGGAACGGCATCGGCAGCGACTACCTGATCGTGCCGGGACAGCGGCTCCGGCTGGACCCGCCGCCGCGGGGTGCGCAGCCGCCGTCGGCGCCCGTTTCGCAGCCGGCGAGGCGGGCCTCGCCCGGGGACCCGGCCCATGTGCCGCCGCCCTGGCGCTGGCCCGTGGACGGCGGCCGCGTCGCCGGGCCGGTGCGGCAGCCCTCGGGCGGCGTCGGCCTGCGCATCGACGGCGAGCTCAACCAGCCGGTGCTGGCGGCCGCCGACGGCCGGGTCGTCTACACCGGCAGCGGATTGCGCGGCTACGGGCAGCTCGTGATCGTCAATCACGTGCGCGGCTGGCTGACCGCCTACGGGCACAACGCTTCGGTGCTGGTCAGCGAAGGGCAGAGCGTCCGGGCCGGCGAGCGCATCGCGACGATGGGCCTCGGGCCGGGCCAGCAGCCGATGCTGTACTTCGAGATCCGCCTCGACGGCCGGCCGGTGGACCCGCTGCAGCAGCTGCCGCGGCGCTGAGCGCTGCGCCCGCTCAGAGCAGCAGCGCGACGACGACCTCGCGCTGCTCGGACAGCAGCAGGTTGAAGGTCCGGCAGGCCGCGCCGTTGTCCATGACCTCGAGCCCGATGCCGCGCGCGGCGAGCTCGGCGAACAGCGCCGGCGGCGGCAGCTGCTGGCGTGCGCCGGTGCCGAGGATCAGGATCTGCGGTTCGAGGCGCAGCAGCGGCTCGAGGTCGGCCAGGCCCAGCGTCGCGACCGGGCCGGGCCGCCAGTCCTCGACCAGCGCGTCGCGCGAGACCGCGAGGCTCGAGCGGAACACGCGCCCGCGCAGCCGCACCTCGCCGGCCGCGTAGCCGGTGATCGCGTTGCCGGAATCATCGCGCTCGAGGCTCATTTCCACGGCGCCATCCTGCCAGACGGCTCATGCGGCGTCAGGCGCGCCGCCGGCGCAGGCTATCATGGCGCCCCGATGACTCCCGACCGAGACCGATGATGCGGCGCGAGATCCGGCGCCGCGCGCCGGGTGATGCCGCGGCGCTGCCGGCGTCGCTGCACCCGGTGCTGCGGCGCGTCTACGCCGCGCGCGGCGTCGCGAGCGGCGCCGAGCTCGAGCACGAACTGCGCCGGCTGCTGCCGGTCTCTTCGCTGGACGGCATCGACGCCGCCGCGGCGCTGATGGTCGAGCACCTCGGGCGCGGCTCGCCGATCCTGGTCGTCGGCGATTTCGACGCCGACGGCGCAACCAGCACCGCGCTGATCCTGCGCCAGCTGCAGCGGCTGGGCCATGCGCGGGCGGCCTTCCGGGTGCCGGACCGGCAGCGCCACGGCTACGGCCTGACGCCGGCGCTGGTCGCGGAACTGGGCGGGGAGCCCGCCGGGCTGCTGGTCACCGTCGACAACGGCATCGCCGCGCACGACGGCATCCGCGATGCGCGCGCGCTCGGCATGCAGGTGCTGGTCACCGACCACCACCTG
>JBFGAO010000325.1:0-1601 GCA_041568095.1 Steroidobacteraceae bacterium
GCGCTCGGCGGGCCGCCAGCCGCGGCTCGCGCTGGACCCGGTCATCGTCGCGACGACGCTGGCGCTGATGCTGGCCGGACTCGTGATGGTCGCGTCGGCCTCCGTCACCGTGGCCGAGCGGCAGACCGGCGACCCGTTCTTCCTGTTCGAGCGGCAGCTGCTGTCGGCGGTCGTGGGGCTCGCGATGGCTGGCGGCGTGCTGCTGCTGCCGATCTCGATGTGGCAGCGCTTTGCGCCGCTGCTGCTGGCCGCCAGCTTCGTGCTGCTGATCGCGGTGCTGGTGCCGGGCCTCGGCCACGAGGTCAACGGCAGCCGCCGCTGGCTGCGCCTGGGGCCGCTGAACTTCCAGCCTTCCGAGCTCGCGCGCTGGCTGCTGCTGACCTACGTCGCCGTCTACGCGGTGCGCCACCAGGAAGCGCTGCGCAGCTCGGCGCAGGGCTTCTTCAAGCCGCTCGCGGTGCTCGCGGCCGCCGCGCTGCTGCTGCTGCTGGAGCCGGATTTCGGCGCCGCCGTCGTGCTGTGCGTGACCGGCACCGCGGTGCTGTTCGTCGCCGGCGCGCGCTGGCGCGAGTTCCTGCTGGTCTGCGGCGCCGGCGTCGGCGGCATCGCGCTGCTCGCGATGTCGAGCGGCTACCGGCTGCAGCGGCTGACGACCTTCCTCGACCCCTGGGCCGACCCGTTCAACAGCGGATTCCAGCTGACGCAGTCGCTGATCGCGATCGGCCGCGGCGAGTGGTTCGGCGTCGGCCTCGGCTCCAGCATCCAGAAGCTGTTCTACCTGCCCGAGGCGCACACCGACTTCGTGTTCGCGGTGCTGGCCGAGGAGCTGGGGCTCATCGGCGTCGTCGCCGTCGTGCTGCTGTACCTGCTGCTGGTGCTGCGCTGCCTGCGCCTCGCGCGCCACGCGGCCGAGGCGGGACTGCCGATGCACGCCTGCCTCGCGGCCGGCTTCGGCGTCTGGCTGGGCCTGCAGGCCTTCATCAACATCGGCGTCAACATGGGCCTGCTGCCGACCAAGGGCCTGACGCTGCCGCTGATGTCCTACGGCCGGTCCAGCATGCTGGTGACGCTGGCCTGGGTCGGCATGCTGCTGCGCGTGCACCACGAGGTCGTCGCGTCCGGACGCAGCGCGATCGATCCCGAGCGGAGTCCCGCATGAGCGCGCCGGTCCTGATCATGGCCGGTGGCACGGGCGGCCACGTGTTCCCGGCGCTGGCGGTCGCGAGCGAGCTGCGCGCGCGCCGGCGCGAGGTCGTCTGGCTCGGCACGCGCCGCGGCATCGAGGCGCGGCTGGTGCCGGCGGCCGGCATCCCGGTCGAGTGGATCGAGGTCGGCGGCCTGCGCGGCCGCGGCCTGGCGGGCTGGCTGGCCGCGCCATTCGTGCTGCTGCGCGCCGGCTGGCAGGCGCGCCGCGTGCTGCGCCGGCGCCGTCCCGGCGTCGTGCTGGGCTGTGGCGGCTTTGTCGCGGGACCGGGCGGCGTTGCGGCCTCCGGCGCCATCGGCTCCGCTGCGGTTGGTGTCGCTGTCCCACTCGTCACTTGAGGCGAAGCGGCCGAGTGTGCGCCGCTCCTAAATGTCAGGCACCGCGTCCTCGCCTCCGA
>JBFGAO010000326.1:0-1591 GCA_041568095.1 Steroidobacteraceae bacterium
AGTATCAGCCCGGCCTTCTTGCGCGCTTCATAGAGCGGCAGGCTGTGCCGGCGCAGCCAGGTCATGTACGCGCCGAAGTGGCCGTCGTTGATCTGGTAGCTGCTGAGCAGCCACACCGGTCCCTGCGTCGTGTGCTCCTGTGCCGAGGCCGTTGCGCCGGCGAACAGCAGCGCCGCGGCCACGAGGCCGCACCATCCCTTGCTCATGTGTATTCCCCCAGTGCTTGCTTGTTGTTGCGGCCGCTACAGTAGCGGCCGTTGCGCTGTTATACGCGCTTCCCGGGGACGGATGCTGACGCTATGGCCAGCTACCAAGCGATGCCGTAGTCCTCGCCGTGGTTGCTGGATCCACCCCAAAGCGTGCCGTGTTGATGGTCCAGCAGGATCGCATTGATCGGCCCCGAGGTCCGCGGCGCGTACTCGGGCCGGTAGCCGCGCTGGACCAGTTCGCGCCGCACCCAGTCGGGCATCGCATCGTTGAGCAGGATCCGGCCGGGCTGGATCCCGTGGTCGCCGAAGGAGTCGCGCATCTGGAAGGAATTGAAGTTCGGCGCCTCCGCGGCCTGCTGCGGCGTCATGCCGAACTCGACGACGTTGAGGAAGAACTGCAGCAGGTTCTGGTCCTGCGCGTCGCCGCCCTGCACCGCGAAGGCCAGCCAGGGCTTGCCGTCGCGGAAGGCCAGCGACGGCGTCAGCGTCGCGCGCGGGCGCTTGCCGGGCTCGATGACGTTGAACGGGTTCTCGGCCGGGTCCAGCACGAAGGACTGCAGCCGCTGGCTGACGCCGATGCCGGTGCGCCCGGCGATCACGGCCGGCACCCAGCCGCCGCTGGGCGTCATCGAGACCAGCCAGCCCTCACGGTCCGCGGCGACGACCGTGGTCGTGCCGCGATAGAAGGAGCCGTCGAAGGGATCGGTGACGGCAGCGCTGCGCAGCGTCTCGCCGGTGCCGCGCTGGCCGGCCGGCGCCTGGCTGCGCTGGTGGCGCTCTTCGAGCAGCTTCGCGTAGGGATTGCGCTCGCCCTGGAACGGGTAGGGATCGCCGGGGCCGGTCGCCGGGTCGTTGCGCCGCGGGTCGATCAGCTTCGCGCGCTCGCGCGCGTAGTCCTTGGACAGCAGCCCGCGCATCGGCTCGGCGGGCGGGAAGGCCGGGTCGCCGTAGTAGAAGTCCCGGTCCGCGTAGGCGAGGTTCATCGCCTGGTACAGCGTGTGCACGTACTGCCCGCTGTTGTAGCCGAGTGACTTCAGGTCGAAGTGCTCGAGGATGTTCAGCGTCTGCAGCAGCACCGGCCCCTGCACCCAGCTGTCGAGCTTGTAGACGTCGATGCCGCGGTAATTCGTCTGCCGCGGCTCCTCGAGCCTGACGCGCCAGTTCGCGAGGTCCTCCATCGTGACAAGGCCGCCCTGCTCGGCCAGCCCGCGCACGAACTCGCGCGCGATGTCGCCGCGGTAGAAGCGGTCGTAGGCGGCCATGATCGCCTCCTCTCGTGACCGGCCCCCCGCGAGCGCCTCGGCCTCCGCCTCGACGAGCTTCCTCAGCGTACGTCCCAGATCCTCTTGGACGAATAGCTGGCCCGCTTCTGGACCCTCACC
>JBFGAO010000327.1:0-1576 GCA_041568095.1 Steroidobacteraceae bacterium
ACCGCCGCCGCACGCGACGCCGCGCCGCCGATGTGGAAGGTGCGCATCGTCAGCTGCGTGCCCGGCTCGCCGATCGACTGGGCTGCGATCACGCCGACCGCCTCGCCGATGCTGATCAGCTTGCCGCGGGCGAGGTCGCGCCCGTAGCACATCGAGCAGACGCCGTAGCGCACGTCGCAGGTGATCGGCGAGCGGACCTTGACCTGGTCCACGCCATGCGTCTCGAGCTGCTGGACCCAGTGCTCGTCGATCAGCGTGCCGGCCGGCACCAGCACCTTGCTGCTGCCCGGCTTCGGCACGTCCACCGCGACGACCCGGCCCAGCACGCGCTCGCCGAGGCCCTCGACGACGTCACCGCCCTCGACGATCGGCGTCACTTCCAGGCCGTGCGTCGTGCCGCAGTCCTGCTGCGTCACGACGAGGTCCTGCGCGACGTCGACGAGCCGGCGGGTCAGGTAGCCCGAATTCGCGGTCTTCAGCGCCGTGTCGGCGAGGCCCTTGCGCGCACCGTGCGTCGAGATGAAGTACTGCAGGACGTTCAGGCCCTCGCGGAAGTTCGCCGTGATCGGCGTCTCGATGATCGAGCCGTCCGGCTTCGCCATCAGGCCGCGCATGCCGGCCAGCTGCCGGATCTGTGCAGCGGAGCCGCGCGCGCCGGAGTCGGCCATCATGAAGATCGAGTTGAACGAGCCCTGCCGGACCTTCTCTCCCTTCGAGTCGGTGACCTCCTCGTGGCGCAGCTGGTCCATCATCGCCTTGCCGATCTGGTCGTTCGTACGCGACCAGATGTCGACGACCTTGTTGTAGCGCTCGCCGTTCGTGACGAGGCCGGACTCGAACTGGTCCTGGATCTCCTTCACTTCCTTCTCGGCCGACGCGAGGATCTTCGTCTTCTGCGGTGGCACCATCATGTCGTCGACGCCGATCGACACGGCGGCCCGTGTTGCATACGAGAAGCCCGTGTACATCAGCCGGTCGGCGAAGATCACGGTCTCCTTGAGGCCGAGCGCGCGGTAGCAGGAGTTGATCACCGCCTGCACGCGCTTCTTCGTCATGTCCTGGTTGACCAGGTCGAACGGCAGCCCCTTCGGCAGCAGCTCGGACAGCAGCGCGCGGCCGACGGTCGTCTCGACCAGCCGCTGCTGCTTCGTGAACTCGCCGTCGTCACCGCGCAGGTGCTCGGTGATCCGGACCCTGATCTTCGCGTGCAGCTCGGCCGCCCGCGTCTCGTGGGCGCGGTGCACCTCGCGGACGTCGGTGAACAGCATGCCCTCGCCGCGCGCTCCGGCGCGCTCGCGGGTCATGTAGTACAGCCCGAGCACGACGTCCTGCGACGGCACGATGATCGGGTCGCCGTTCGCGGGCGACAGGATGTTGTTGGACGACAGCATCAGCGCACGGGCCTCGAGCTGCGCCTCCAGTGACAGCGGCACGTGCACCGCCATCTGGTCGCCGTCGAAGTCCGCGTTGAACGCGGTGCAGACCAGCGGGTGCAGCTGGATCGCCTTGCCCTCGATCAGCACCGGCTCGAAGGCCTGGATGCCGAGGCGGTGCAGCGTCGGCGCGCGGTTCAGCA
>JBFGAO010000328.1:0-1576 GCA_041568095.1 Steroidobacteraceae bacterium
CGATGGGCATACCGTTCCGCGAACTGCTGGACATCTGCGGCGGCATGCGCGGCGGGCGCCGGCTGAAGGCGGTGATCCCGGGCGGCTCGTCGGTGCCGGTGCTGCCGGCCGACGTGATCATGGGCTGCACGATGGACTTCGACTCGCTGCGCAACGCCGGCTCGGCGGTCGGCTCGGCGGCGGTCATCGTGATGGACGAGACGACCTGCATGGTCCGCGCGCTGGAGCGGATCTCGCGCTTCTACATGTCCGAGTCCTGCGGCCAGTGCACGCCCTGCCGCGAGGGCACCGGCTGGATGACGCGGATGCTGCGCCGGATCCTGGCAGGGAAGGGGCGCCGCGAGGACCTGGACCTGCTGGTGCAGGTCGCGAACCAGATCGAGGGCCACACGATCTGCGCGCTGGGCGATGCCGCGGCCTGGCCCGTGCAGAGCTTCCTGAAGCATTTCCGGCACGAGTTCGAGTACATGATCGAGAACGGCGGTCGCAGCGTCGTCGACGCGCCTGCGGAAGCGGTCGCATGAGCCAGGACACCGTCAACATCGAGGTCGACGGCAAGCCGCTGGTCGCGCAGAAGGGCCAGATGCTGATCCAGGTCACCGACCGGGCCGGCGTCTACGTGCCGCGCTTCTGCTACCACGACAAGCTGTCGATCGCGGCGAACTGCCGGATGTGCCTGGTCGAGGTCGAGAAGGCGCCGAAGCCGATGCCGGCCTGCGCGACGCCGGTCGCCGAGGGCATGAAGGTCTTCACGCGCTCGCCGCGCGCGCTCGCCGCGCAGAAGGCGACGATGGAGTTCCTGCTGATCAACCACCCGCTGGACTGCCCGATCTGCGACCAGGGCGGCGAGTGCGAATTGCAGGACCTCGCGCAGGGCTTCGGCAGCGACTCGTCGCGCTTCGACGAGCGCAAGCGCGTCGTCAAGGACAAGGACCTCGGACCGCTGATCTCGACCGACATGACGCGCTGCATCCACTGCACGCGCTGCGTCCGCTTCACCGCCGAGGTTGCCGGGCTGCAGGAGCTCGGAGCGACCGGCCGCGGCGAGTGGATGGAGATCGGCACCTGGATCGAGCGCAGCGTGGACCATGAACTGTCGGGCAACGTGATCGACCTGTGCCCGGTGGGCGCGCTGAACTCGAAGCCGTTCCGGCACCGCGCGCGCTCCTGGGAGATGACCGAGCACCCGCTGGTGTCGCCGCACGATGCGGCCGGCTCGAACCTGTATGGCCACGTGCTGCGCGGGCGCCTGATGCGGGTCGTGCCGCGCGCCAACGAGGACGTCAACGAGACCTGGATCTCCGACCGCGACCGCTTCTCCTACGAGGGCGTCTACGCCGCCGACCGGCTCGAGCGGCCGATGGTCCGCGAGGGCAGCCAGTGGCGCGAGGTGTCCTGGGAGGACGCGCTGGCCGCGGCAGCCGAGGGCCTCAAGGCGGCCGTCGGGGAGGGCGCCGACGGTGCCGGCTTCCTCGGCTCGCCGTCGGCGACGCCCGAGGAGCTGTCCCTGCTGGCGCGGCTGGCGCGCGGGCTCGGCTCGCACAACGTCGACAGCCGGCTGCGCCAGCGCGACTTC
>JBFGAO010000329.1:0-1526 GCA_041568095.1 Steroidobacteraceae bacterium
GCTCCTCGCCGCCGCTGGTGACGCCCGAGCCCTCGTCGATCGCCTTGCCGTAGGTGAAAGCGAAGCCCACCCGCAGCCCTGACGTCGGCCGGCGCTGGACCCCGATCGAGACCGGCACGCTCGCGCTGCTGACGAATGCAGCGCGCATCGATGCCGACACGGTCGTCGTGTCGGGCATGGCGGGCGTGCTGCTGGTCAGCCGCGACGGCGGCCGCAGCTTCCGGCTGACGCGGCAGGAGGACCGCCGCGCGATCTCCGCCGTGCTGCCCTCCGGCGACGGCGCGCTGATCGTCGCGGGCGAGGGCGGCGTGCGGGGGCTGCCGGTGCCGGGGGCGGGCCCGTGAAGGCCGGCGGCGACTCGCGGGTCGCGGAACGGCTGGAGCCCTGGGTCTTCGGCCACCGCAAGCTGGTGGTCGGGCTGTTCGCCGCGATCACGCTGGCGCTCGGCTGGGTCGCCGCCGATGGCCTGCGGCTGGACACCAACTTCACGAAGCAGCTGCCGACGCGGCACGAGTACATCCAGACCTACCTGCGCTACAAGGACGAGTTCGGCGGCGCCAACCGGCTGCTGATCGCGCTGATCGCGCGCGACGGCAACATGTTCACGCCGGGCTTCTTCGAGGCGCTGAAGATTGCGACCGACGAGGTGTTCTTCATCGAGGGCGTCGACCGCTCGCGCGTGCAGTCGCTGTGGACGCCGAACACTCGCTACACGGAGGTCGTCGAGGGCGGCATCCAGGCCGGAGACGTGATCCCGTCCGACTTCCGCCCGGACGAGGAGGGCCTCGCGCGCGTCAAGGAGAACATCCTGAAGGCCGGCATCGTCGGCCGGCTGGTTGCGAACGACTTCTCGGGCGCGATGGTCAGCGCGCAGCTGCTGGATGCCGACCCCGAGACCGGCGAGCCGGTCGACTACATCGAGATCTCGCGCGAGCTGGAGCGGAAGGTCCGCGAGCGCATCGAGGGGGAGGGCCTCGACGTCGCGGTCGAGGTGCCGGTCTCGGTGCACATGATCGGCTTCGCGAAAGTCGTCGGCGACGTTGCCGACGGGGCGCTGGCGGTCATCGTGTTCGCGCTGGTCACGGTCGTGCTGACGCTGCTCGCGGTCTGGTCCTACATCCAGTCGCTGCGGGTCGCGCTGGTACCGGTCGTGTCGTCGCTGGTCGCGATGGTCTGGATGCTCGGCCTGCTGGTGCTGCTCGGCTACGGCGTCGACCCGCTCGGGATCCTGGTGCCGTTCATCATCTTCGCGATAGGCACCAGCCACGGCGTGCAGAAGATCAGTGCCGTCAGCGCCGCGGCGCTCGAGGGCGCCGACAGCAACGAGGCGGCGCGCCGCACCTTCCGGCTGCTGTTCCTGCCGGCAATCGTCGCGCTGCTGGCCAACCTGGTCGGCTTCGTGACGAGCCTGCTGATACCGGTCCAGGTGATCCAGGAGATGGCCGTGACGGCCAGCATCGGCATCGGCGTCGTGATCCTGACCGACCTGATCCTGCTGCCGGTGCTGGTGTCCTGGGTGCCGATCA
>JBFGAO010000330.1:0-1525 GCA_041568095.1 Steroidobacteraceae bacterium
GAGTCGGTCAATCCTGCCAGCGGCGACGTCATCGCGAGCGTCCGCGCCGCCGGTCCCGCCGACTACGAGCGCTTCGCGGCCAGCGCGGCCGAGGCCTTCCGCGCGTGGCGGACCGTGCCGGCGCCGAAGCGCGGCGAGGCCGTGCGGCTGATCGGCGAGGCACTGCGCCGGAAGAAGGACCTGCTCGGCAGCCTGGTCACGCTCGAGATGGGCAAGATCAAGGCCGAGGGCGACGGCGAGGTGCAGGAGATGATCGACATCGCCGACTTCGCCGTCGGCCAGTCACGGATGCTGTACGGCCTGACGATGCACTCGGAGCGCCCGTCGCACCGGATGTACGAGCAATGGCACCCGCTCGGCGTCGTCGGGATCATCTCGGCCTTCAACTTCCCGGTCGCGGTCTGGGCCTGGAACGCCTTCCTCGCCGCGGTCTGCGGCGACAGCTGCATCTGGAAGCCGTCGCCGAAGACGCCGCTGTGCGCGATCGCGGTGCAGAAGATCTGCCGCGAGGTGCTCGAGCGCGCCGGCCTGCCGCAGGTGCTGCAGCTGTTCATCACGGCCGACAACGACCTGGCCGGGCGCTTCGTCGACGACCGGCGCATCGCGCTGGTCAGCTTCACCGGTTCGACCGCGGTCGGGCGCCGGGTCGGCGAGCGCGTCGCGGCCCGGCTCGGCAGGAGCCTGCTGGAGCTCGGCGGCAACAACGCGATGATCATCGACGAGTTCGCGAACCTGGACCTCGCCGTGCCGTCGGTCGTGTTCGGCGCGGTCGGCACCGCCGGCCAGCGCTGCACGACGACGCGCCGGCTGCTGGTGCACGAGTCGCGGATCGACGAATTGCAGCGCCGGCTGGTCGCCGCCTACCGGCAGGTCCGGATCGGCAACCCGCTGGACCCGAAGACGCTGATGGGGCCGCTGATCGACGAGGCCTCGGTGCGGCGCTACGAGGCCGCGCTGGCGCAGGCCCGCGAACAGGGCGCCGAGCTCGTCTGCGGCGGCAAGCTGCTGCCGGGCCCGGGCTGGTACGTCGAGCCGGCGATCGTCCGGGCGCGCAACGACCTGCCGGTCGTGCGCCACGAGACCTTCGCGCCGATCCTGTACCTGATCCCGTTCGCGACGCTGGACGACGCGATCGCAATGCACAATGACTCGGACTACGGCCTGTCGTCGGCGATCTTCACCGACCGGCTGCAGCACGCGGAGCGCTTCCTGTCGGCAGCCGGCAGCGACTGCGGCATCGCCAACGTCAACATCGGCACCTCCGGCGCCGAGATCGGTGGCGCCTTCGGCGGCGAGAAGGACACCGGCGGCGGCCGCGAGTCGGGCTCCGACTCGTGGAAGGCCTACATGCGCCGCCAGACCAACACGATCAACTGGTCGCGCGAGCTGCCGCTCGCGCAGGGCATCAGTTTCGACCTGGGCTGATGCGGTCGCGCTGCAGGCCGTAGACCATCTGCAGGTAGCGCTCGGCGGTGATGAACGACCAGGCCCAGCGCGCGTCGTAGTCGGCGTTCGGCCTCGCCGC
>JBFGAO010000331.1:0-1524 GCA_041568095.1 Steroidobacteraceae bacterium
CGATCGTATCGAGCCGGGAACGCAGTTCCCGGAGGTCGGGGCTGTGCTTTGACGCTGGCATCGCGGGGGAACCGTGGGCCCCGCCAGTATAATCGCAGCGATGGACATGCTGCCGGTCGAGGTCTACAGCGGCGCGCAGGTGCGGGCGATGGATCGCCGCGCAATCAACGAGCATGGCATCGACGGCTACACGCTGATGCAGCGCGCCGGCGCAGCCGCCTGGGAGCTGCTCGGCGCGGCCTGGCCTGCGCGGCCGCGGCTCGTGATCGCCTGCGGGGCCGGCAACAACGCCGGCGATGGCTATGTGCTGGCCAGGCTCGCCCGCGACGGCGGGCGCGAGCCGCGGGTGCTGTCGCTGGTCGACCCGAAGAAACTGTCGGGCGACGCAGCGCGCGCCTGGGCGGACTACGCAGGCGCCGGCGGCAAGAGCGAGCCCTTTGACGCTGCAGCGCTGGCAGGCGCCGGCCTGATCGTCGATGCGCTGCTCGGCACCGGTCTCGACCGGCCGGTCGAGGGCCGCTTCCGCGAGGCGATCGACGCGATCAACGTCGCCGGCGCGCCGGTGTTCGCACTCGACATCCCGTCCGGGCTCGACGCCGACAGCGGCGAGGTGTGCGGCGCTGCGGCGCGCGCGACGCGCACGCTGACTTTCGTCGGCCTGAAGGCAGGCCTGTTCACCGGCGATGCGCGCGAGCACGTAGGCCGCCTGTCCTTTGCCGACCTGGAACTGCCGGCTTCGGTCCGCGAAGCGGAGACGCCGGTGCTGAATCGCCTGAGCGGCGCGCTGCTGGCCGAGGCGCTGCCGCGGCGCGCGGCGCGCGCGCACAAGGGCAGCCACGGCCGCGTGCTGGTGGTTGGCGGCGGGCCGGGCATGCCGGGTGCGGCGCGGCTCGCCGGCGAGGCGGCGCTGCGCACCGGCGCGGGCCTCGTGACCGTCGCGGCGCATCCGGACAGCGCGACGGCGATCGTCGCGGGCCGGCCCGAATTGATCTGCCATGCGGTCACGTCGGCGAGCGAGCTGGAGCCGCTGCTGGCGCGGGCTGACGTCGTTGCGCTGGGGCCGGGCCTCGGCCGAGACGAGCGCGCCGCCGCGCTGTGCCGGCAGGTGCTCGCCGCCGGGCTGCCGACGGTCGTCGACGCAGACGCGCTGACGCTGCTGGCGAAGAGCCCGCAGCGGCGCGAGGACTGGGTGCTGACGCCACACCCAGGCGAGGCCGCCAGGCTGCTCGGCAGCGACGTCGCCACCATCGAGCGCGATCGCCTTGCCGCGGTGCGCGCGATCGCCGATCGCTACGGCGGCGTGTGTGTGCTGAAAGGCGCCGGCACGCTGGTCGCCGGCGCGAGCGGCGTCCCCTGGATCTGCGACCGCGGCAACCCGGGCATGGCGACCGCCGGCACCGGCGACGTGCTGACCGGCGTCGTTGCCGCGCTGATCGCGCAGGGCGCGGCGCCGGGGCTCGCGGCCGCGGCCGGCGTGCTGCTGCATGCACGGGCCGGCGACCTGGCCGCAGCCGGCGGCGAGCG
>JBFGAO010000332.1:0-1523 GCA_041568095.1 Steroidobacteraceae bacterium
ACTCGAACTCGTGCGCCGCAACATTCCCTACGTGAAGTACGGCGGTCTGAAGTTCCTCGAGGCGGCGCACGTCAAGGACCTGTTGGCCGTGCTGCGCTGGGCGGACAACCCGCGCAACGGCATCGCGGCCTTCCGCGTGCTGCAGTTGCTGCCCGGCATGGGCCCGGCGAACGCGGAACGCTGCCTGGCGACGTTGGCCGCGGCCGGCCACTCGCTGGCCGCGCTGGCCGATTTCGTGCCCCCGCCGGCCGCACGCGAGGGCTGGCGGGAGCTGAGCGGGCTGATGGCCGCGCTGTCGGCGCCGGCCACGCCGTGGGCCGGGCAGGTCGAGCGCGTGCGCGGCTGGTACCAGCCGCTGCTGGAGGGTCTCTACGAGCATGCGGGCGTGCGCGCGGGCGACCTCGACATGCTGGCGCAGGTCGCCACGCAGTTCGCCAGCCGAGAGCGCTTCCTGTCCGAGCTCACGCTGGACCCGCCGCAGGCCACCGGCGACCTCGCCGGCACGCCGTTGCTCGACGAGGACTACCTCGTGCTGTCGACCGTGCACTCGGCCAAGGGCCAGGAGTGGGACGCCGTGTTCGTGCTCAACGTCGCGGACGGCAACTTCCCGTCGGAGTTCGCGGCGGGCCGCGAGGAGATGATCGAGGAGGAGCGCCGCCTGCTGTACGTCGCGATGACGCGCGCGCGGCGCGAGCTCGACCTGCTGGAGCCGCAGCGCTACTTCGTCACGCAGCAGCACCGCCACGGCGACGCGCACGTCTGGGGCGCGCGCAGCCGCTTCCTGACGCCGGCGGTGATGGACACGCTCGAATGCACGACCTGGGGCGAGGCCGCAGCGCCCGATGGCGTGGCGGACAGCGCCGTGCGCGTGGATGTCGGCCGCAAGCTGCGCGACATGTGGTGACGCTGCAGGAGGGGCCGGACCCTTCCTAGTCCTCCCCGCGCGGCTTCTCGAAGCGCAGCGTGAAGCGGTCGCTCTCGCCGATCGTGGCGTAGCGCTCGCGGTCCTTCGCGCCCAGCCGGAAGCTCGGCGGCAGCGTCCACACGCCCTGCTCGTAGTCCTTCACGTCGGCAGGGTTGGCATTGACCTCGCTGCGGTCCACGAGCCGGAAGCCGACGCTCTCGATGAGCTCGATGGCGTAGTCCTCGCGCACGTAGCCGGAGCGGGCCATCGGGTCCTGCGGCTTGCCGTCGTCGGCGCGGTGCTCGACCACGCCGAGGATGCCGCCGGGCTTGAGCGCCTCGAACATCGCCTCGAGCATGGGCCGGTCGGCGCTGCGCGGCATCCAGTTGTGGATGTTGCGGAACGTCAGCACCATGTCCAGGCTGCCGGGCGGCACCGGCTGCAGCGCCGTCGGGTAATGCAGCGCGACGACCCGCACCTTGCCGTACACGTCGGGACGCGATGCGAGCTTGGCCGCGAAGGCCTTCAGCCCGTCCTGCACGAACTTGTTGTCCGTGGCCGGATCCCACTGCGCGGCGTACAGCACGCCGCGGTCGCGCAGCACCGGCGCCAGGATCTC
>JBFGAO010000333.1:0-1500 GCA_041568095.1 Steroidobacteraceae bacterium
CTGCCCGTCGGTCGAGGACAAGGTCGTGCGCTTCGCGGACAAGCCCTCGCACCAGGTCTTCATCGAGCCCGAGGGCCTCGACAGCGGCGAGGCCTATCCGAACGGCATCTCGACCAGCCTGCCGGCGGACGTTCAGGAAGCCTTCGTACACAGCATCCGCGGCTGCGAGCGCGCGCGGCTCACGCGGCCCGGCTACGCGATCGAGTACGACTACTTCGACCCGCGCGGGCTGCAGTACAGCCTCGAGACGAGGCCGCTCGCGGGGCTGTACTTCGCGGGCCAGATCAACGGCACGACCGGCTACGAGGAGGCGGCCGCGCAGGGCCTGCTGGCCGGCCTCAATGCGGCGCTGGCGGTCGCGGGCCGCGAGCCCTGGTGGCCGCGCCGCGACGAGGCCTACCTCGGTGTGCTGATCGACGACCTCGTCACGCGCGGCGTCACCGAGCCCTACCGGATGTTCACGAGCCGCGCCGAATACCGGCTGCTGCTGCGCGAGGACAACGCCGACCTGCGGCTGACGCCGGCCGGGCGCGAACTCGGGCTGGTCGACGACGGGCGCTGGGAGTTCTTCTGCCGCAAGCGCGACGCGACCGCGGCCGAGACGGCGCGGCTGGACGCGCTGCGGCTGCGGCCGGGCCAGGTCGACGACGCGGAGGCGACGCGCCTGCTCGGCGGCCCGCTCGCGCGCGAGCACAGCGCGCTGGAACTGCTGCGGCGCCCGGGTGTCGGCTACGCGGCGCTGACCTCGCTGGTCGCGGTCGGCGTCCCGCCTGCCAGCGGTGACGAGCGCCTCGATGCGCAGGTTGCGCTGCAGGTGGAGGTCGGCGCGCGCTATGCCGGCTACATCGAGCGGCAGCAGGCCGAGATCGAGCGGCAGCTGCGCCACGAGCGCCTGCCGCTGCCCGGGGACCTCGACTACGCGTCGCTGGCCGGGCTGTCCAACGAGGCGCGCCAGCGGCTCGCCGAGGCGCGGCCGCAGACGCTGGGCCAGGCGGCGCGGCTGCCGGGCATCACTGCGGCGACGGTCTCGGTCCTGCTCGTGCACCTGAAGAAGCGCGCAAGCGCCGCATGAGCCGGCGCGGCGCCGCGCTGCTTCTCGCGCTGCTGCTGGCCGGGGCGGCACTGCTGTGGCTGCGCCCGGATGGCGGGCCGCCGTCGGCAGCGGCCGCCGAACTGCGACGCGGCAACGGCAGCGAGCCCGACTCGCTGGACCCGCAGCTGGCGCGCATGGACTCCGCGCTGGTGATCCTGCGCGACTGCTATGAGGGCCTCGTCTCGCTGGCGCCGGACGGCGCGCTTGCCCCCGGCGCGGCCGAGTCCTGGTCGCTCAGCGAGGACGGGCTGACCTGGACCTTCCGGCTACGGCCGCAGGCGCGCTGGTCGAATGGCGACCCGCTGGTTGCGGAGGACTTCGCTGCCGCGTTCCGGCGGCTGGTGGATCCGGCGACCGCGTCGCAGTACGCGCTGATGCTGGAACCGGTCGCCGGCGCGCGCGAGATC